>DASWIU010000316.1:0-2677 GCA_036397515.1 Desulfurivibrionaceae bacterium
TGCCAGACCATTGAGGCGGCCTCCCACTCCGGCGCAGGCCAGTGCCAAAAAAGCCGCGCCCCCGGCCAGAAAGGCCCTCCCCCCTGGGGCGAAGAAACAACCGACAAAGGGTGCAAAGCCCGAGAATATCATCCCCATGGGCGACGATTTCGAAGATTTTTAAGCAGAGCCCCAGTATTTTTTCAGTATTGTGTTCGGCAAGAAAATACCGCACCATGCACAAGAGCCCCGGTCGAGCGTGAGCATCATCCCTTGCTGCTTTTCGCACTACCCCCAATCTTGCTGTTCATGTTTTGGCCGGGGCTTTTTCTGAAAATCAACGGCAGCAATAAAAAAAAGGCGGAGCGCTGACAGCGCTCCGCCTTTTTTTGTCAGTGAATTGAAAACAGATCAGACAGTCAGATCGTTACGCACCGTCTTGCGCGGGCCGCCGTGTCCGGCCGTGCTCCAGTCCCGGATCGGGACGATGGCCGTGAGATCGTCCGCCTTGTCGATGCGGACCAGTTTGTCGTGGATGGACTGCCAGATGCAGGGGACCTCTTTGTGGATCTCGCAGCGGCCGCCCACCGAACCGCCGCAGGGGCCGTTCATCAGGCTCTTGGCGCAGCGGGCCACCGGGCAGAGGCCGCCGGTGAGGTGGAGGACGCAGTTGCCGCAGCCGGCGCATTGCTCGCTCCACACCCCCTGTTCCATGGAGCCGCCGAAGGAGGAGGTGTTCACCCCCGGATAGACCTTGGCCATGGGCCGCAGATTGGCGATGAAGTTGACCCCCACCCCGCAGGCGATGGAAACGATGGCGTCGTACTGGCCGTCCCACTGGTCGATGGAGTCGATGTATTCCTTGTCGCACTGGCGGACCAGGGTGGCCTCGATGGTGGAAACCTCCTGGCCTGCCTTCTGCTTGCCCAGACGGATCAGGGAGGCCAGGATCTCCACCTCGCGCTCGCCTCCGGCGGAACAAACCGTGACACAGCCGCGGCAGCCCAGGACCAGGATGCGCTTGGCGTCCTGGACCATGGCCATGATTTCATTGAGTGGTTTTCTCTCGGCAATAATCATTTGGTACCTCCCTGAAACGGGCTCGGGCCCAAGGTCGTAATCCGTTCATCCATCTCCTGGGCCGCCTTGACAAAGCCGGGGTGAAAGCCGCGCTCCAGGTGATACATTTCAATGCGTTCCGGTTCCACCCCCAGTTCGGCCAGGGCCGTCTTGATGGCGGCCACCCGCTTGGCGGCCCGCTGGCTGCCCATGAGGTTGTGGCATTTGTCCAGGGGGCAGCCGGCTACGTAGACGCCGTCCGCGCCATCTTCAAAGGCCTTGAGCAGGGTGGAGACCTCGAGCTTGCCGGTGCAGACCAAGCGGTGGATGGTCACGCTTTTGGGAAAGCCATCGGCCCGCAGCCCTTCCGGCCCTTCGGCCAGGGTCTGCTGGGAGGTGTAATGGCAACAGAATGCTTGGATATTGGGGGTAAAGGACATTGGGTTCACCGTGCTACTTATTTGCGCCGCAGGCGGCGATCAGTCGCTCGTCCTCGGACTCGTTTAAGCGGATGGCCTGGGCCGGACACTCGGAGGGGCAGATGCCGCAGCCCCGGCACTCCTGGGGATCAATGGCAGCCTTGCCCTGGTCGTCGATTTTGGGAATCCGCCAGGGGCAGACCCGGACACAGGTGAGGCAGGAGACGCAGAGATCGCGTTCCACCCAGGCGGCCTTGCCCTTGTCGAGCAGATCCTGGGCGGTGATGTATCCGGCTTTCACGGCCAGCTGGCGCAGGGCGACCATGATCTCGGCGAAGCGGACGTCCTGGGGGCAGACAAAGATGCAGCTGCGGCACCGGGAACAGAACCAGAGCAGATCGGATTTGAGCAGTGCCTCTTTCAACCCCATGCGGATCATGTGGATGATCTTGCGGGGGTCGAAGTCGGGGATCGCCTGACTGACCGGACAGATGCCGCTACAGGCGCCGCAGGAAAAACAGCGGTTCAGAAATTCGCCTCCCGGAATCGCCGTTACCTCGGCGCTGAATGCCGAATTGATGTCCTTGCTGGAGATTGCCATAACAAAGCCTCATCGTAAGATATGAAACCCGGCAATGAGCGCCGGGTAATTTTTTCTTTCCGGTTGGTCCGGGGGTCGCAACCCGTTGAACCAAAACAGCGTCGGGAACTGTAGCATAAAAAATAGCCTCGCCCAATAGGTATATCTACCAGAATAAGCGGTTTTTCGGGGGTCGGTCCGGCGAAAAGGCTCTCTGTTCCCTACACCAGAAAGCGGAATTCTCCCTTGCCCAGCAAATCTTGAAGATGGAGCACGCCCGCCAGTTTGCCGTTGCGATCGGTTACGGCCAGAAAGGTGATTTCGTGGCGCTGCATGATGCTGAGGGCGTCGGCGGCGAGGAGATCGGTGGTGATGGCTTTGGGCGCCTTGGTTATGGTCTCCGCCAGGGTGAGGCCGCTCAGGTCGCCGCCTTTTTGGCTGATAAAGCGGCGAAGGTCGCCGTCGGTCAGGATGCCGGTGATGGTTGCGTCCTGCATGACCAGGACCGCGCCAAGGTTTTTGGCGTTCAGTTCGGCAATGGCCTCGGGCAGGGTGGCGGTTTGGGGCACCTTGGGGATTGCCGCGCCGGTGAGCATGACCTCGGCGACATTCACCTTGAGGCGCTCGCCGAGGCTGCCGG
>DASWIU010000317.1:0-14992 GCA_036397515.1 Desulfurivibrionaceae bacterium
CCAGCCATGGACTTTAAAAAATATCTAAATCAACAATGCACGGTTGTCGAACAGGCTCTGGCGCGCTATATGCTCACAGAAGAAGGGCCTCTTGCCAACCATATCAAGGCCATGCGCTACAGCCTTTTTGCCGGGGGCAAAAGGATCCGGCCCATCCTGGCCCTGGCCGCGGCAGAGGCCTTGCATGCCCCAAGCGAGCCGCTTTTACCCGTTGCCTGCGCCCTGGAATGCATCCACACCTATTCCCTGATCCATGACGATCTGCCGGCCATGGACGATGACGACCTCCGCCGCGGCAAACCGACCTGCCATGTGGTCTTCGGTGAAGCAGAGGCCATCCTGGCCGGAGACGGGCTGCTCAGCTTCGCCTTTGAGCTGCTGAGCCATGCCGATGCCCAGCAAACCATCTCCCCGGTCGCCCAGCTCAGGATGATCAACCTCATCGCCAAAGCCATCGGCCCAGTGGGCATGGTGGGCGGCCAGTCCTTGGATCTTGCCGCCGAAGGCCAGGCCATCTCCTTTGAGCATCTGCGGCTGATCCATGGCTACAAAACCGGCGCTCTTATTACCGCCTCCGTGCAGGCCGGAGCGATTTTCGGCCAGGCCAACGAGGAGCAGTTTGCCGCCCTGAGCCGATACGGGGTGCAGATCGGTCTGGCCTTCCAGATAGTTGACGACCTGCTGGATGTGGAAGGAACCACGGAGGATCTCGGCAAGACCGCCGGAGCCGATGCCCAGCGGAACAAAGCCACCTACCCGGCCTTCTTCGGGGTTGCCAAAACAAAGATCATGGCCAAGGGGGCTGTTGATGAGGCCATTGCCGCTCTGGAAATCTTTGACGCCCAAGCCGAGCCGCTCCGCGCCCTTGCTCGCTACATTTACGAACGGAACAACTAAACCGGACGCCCGTCAGGGCAACACCCGGAGGAAAAGGCCACCATGAGCCATACCCCAATACTAGACACCATCAATTCCCCGGTGGACCTCAGAAAGCTCTCTGTGGAACAACTCGGGACGCTGGCTGCGGAAATCAGAGAGACGATCATCCAGACCGTTTCCCAGACCGGCGGACACTTAGCGCCCTGTCTGGGGGTGGTCGAACTCACCCTGGCCATCCATTATGTTTTCGATACCCCGGAAGACAAGCTGGTTTGGGACGTGGGCCATCAGAGCTATACCCACAAGCTGATCACCGGCCGGCGGGATCGGTTCCATACCCTGCGCCAGTACCAGGGGCTCAGCGGCTTTCCCAAAAGGGCGGAAAGCCCCTATGATGCCTTTGATACCGGCCACAGCAGCACCTCGATCTCGGCCAGCCTGGGCATTGCCACGGCCAAGGATCTGAAAGGCGACCTCCACAAGAGCATCGCCGTGATCGGCGACGGCTCCATGACCGGCGGCATGGCCTTTGAGGCCCTCAATCAGGCCGGCCATCTCCACAAGAATCTCATCGTCATCCTCAATGACAATGAGATGTCCATCTCCCCCAATGTGGGGGCACTTTCCAGTTTCTTAAGCAGAAAACTGACCAGCAAGACCGCGGTGCGGGTCAAAAAGGAGATGGAGCATTTCCTCAAGTCCTTCTCCAACGTGGGGGAGAACATCCTCTCCGTTCTCAAGAAAAGCGAGGAGAGCTTCAAGGGCTTCTTTACCCCCGGCATGCTCTTCGAGGCCCTCAAGTTCGAATACATCGGCCCCATCCCCGGCCACAAGCTGGAAAACCTCATCGAGGCCCTGAGCAATGTCCGTGATTTCAGCACCGGCCCCACCCTCATCCATGTCCTGACCACCAAGGGCAAGGGCTACGGACCGGCGGAAAAAAACCCGGGCGATTTTCACGGGGTTGGCCCATTTTGCATCGAAACCGGACACCCCCTCCCCTCCCCGCCTGGTCCGCCCAGCTACACCAAGGTCTTTGGCGAAACCCTGGTAAGAATCGCGGAACAGGACCCCCGGGTGGTCGCCATCAGTGCGGCCATGCCCGCGGGCACCGGCTTGAGCGAATTCTCCCAACGGTTTCCCGAGCGTTTTTTTGACGTGGGGATTGCCGAACAGCATGCCGTGACCTATGCGGCAGGCATGGCCACGGAGGGATTGCTGCCGGTGGTGGCCATTTACTCCACCTTCTTCCAGCGCGCCCTTGACCAGATCATCCACGATGTCTGTCTGCCCAATTTGCCCGTGACCCTGGCCATTGACCGGGGCGGCCTGGTCGGCGACGACGGGCCCACCCACCATGGGGTCTTCGACCTTTCCTTCCTGCGCTTCATCCCCAATCTGGTGATCATGGCCCCCAAGGATGAAAATGAACTGCGGCACATGCTCCACACGGCCATCCTCCACCCGGGCCCCGCGGCGGTCCGCTATCCGCGGGGAAACGGGGAGGGCGTTGCCCTGGACGAGGTGCTGCAACGCCTCCCCCTGGGAACAGGCGAACTGCTGCGGGAAGGAAAGGATATCCTCTTGCTCCCCGTCGGCAACAGGGTTGCGGCTGCCCTGGAGGCGGCAATTGGGCTAAAAAAACTTGGGATCGAGGCGGCGGTGATCAACCCGCGCTTTGTCAGGCCTCTTGATGATGCGCTGATCTGTGCATGGGCCAGTCGGACCGGCAAGGTGATAACCATTGAGGACAACGTGAAAAAAGGCGGCTTTGGCAGCGCCGTTCTCGAGCTTTTTGCCCAGAAAAATCTCTGGGGCATTCAGACCAAGGTGCTGGGGCTGCCGGATAAATTCATGGAGCACGGCACCCAGACCCAGCTTCGCCATAAGGGCAATATCGATGCCCCGGCGATCATCGTCGAGGCCCTTGCCCTCTGCGGAAAGCAGCGCTAGACTGCAGCGAGAAAACAATCCCGCCATCTGGAAAATCAGAATCAAGGCAGGATTAAGAACCGTTACGAAACAGAACCCTTGCCTAACGGCTCTTAATCTTCGTACCCGACCAGACCTTCCAGTTTCTCAATCACCCCAAAAACCTGGGCCAATTGTTTTTTACTTTCCTCGGGCACACTGATAAACCTGTAGGCCAGCCGGATACGCCTCGGCGAGTAATCCGAATTCGCTTCAACCACCATCAGACGCCGGGCCACGGAATACAGCTCCGCGACTTTCAACATGCCGCCTTCGAGGTTAAACTCCATACTGATCATGGCAGGCATGAACCAGTTCAGCTGTGCCGGCGCATCGAGTTCGCACAGCGCCCCCCCCTCACTGAAATTGATGATCTCGGCGGGAAAACTGTTGCTGCCCTGCGCCAGACTGGCGGTGGTGTCATGAATACTGTAACGCCTGGTCGCCCGCATGGCAAAATGGGTGCAAGTCCTGGTAATCAGCTCACCAAGTGCATCGGGTGCGCAGGGGATAATGATATGCTCCTGAATGCCGTAGCGCCTGATCTCTTCAAAATAATCCTGCTTTTTGCTTGAGGTAAACAGGATGAAATTTGTTTTTTGCGCCTCCGGCAAGGCAAGGCGTTTTTGGGCGAATTCAAGCCATTTCTTGTCGGATGATTCCCTGGAAAATATCACCAGATGGTAATGGGCATCTTCGATAAGGTCTTGTGCCTCCTTGGCATTTTGGGCCTCGGAGACAACCGCGTCATTTACCGTGGCCTGAATCATGGTCCGGATGATGCGCCGCATGCTGGCTGAACTGTCCATGATAATGATATTTCTGGCCATAATTCACTCCTTGAAAAATTTAATCCCCGCATGAAAAGCGAAAGACCCCGCCGTTTTTTTGTCCCGTTCCCTTCAGCGCGGTAAGCCATCAAGCAAGGTCTTCAGGGGGCAACGGGCTGTTATTCCCTGGCGCATCATCGTATTTAAAACTATATACAGAAAACGATCCGTATAACAGAAAATATTTTCCTCGAGCACATATCTTCACCATGAGCGTAACAGAAAAAAAGAGCTCCGAGCCCAGACCTGCCATTCCCCAGGTCTGGACCTTTACCACCTACTTCTGCGAAGGCTTGCCCTACTCCATCTTTCGCACCGTCTCCGCCGTGTTTTTCCGGGACAACGGCGTAAGCCTTGAAGGCATCGGCCTTACCTCCCTTTTCGGCTTGCCCTGGGCCTTAAAATTTTTTTGGGCGCCGCATCTTGACCGTTACGGCACCAAACGCCAGTGGCTGCTCATCATGCAGATTCTCCTGGCCGGACTTCTGCTGATCGCCGCTGCCCTTGCCCCCCTGCCCCAGGCCGTGTCCCTCATCGGCGTGGCCTTTTTTGCCGGGAGCTTCCTGGCCGCCACCCACGACATCGCCATTGACGGCTATTACCTGGAGACCCTGGATATTCCGGGGCAGGCTCGTTTTATCGGTTATCGGGTCATGGCCTATCGTATTGCCATGATGGCCGGCGCCGGAATTATCGCAACCATTGGCACAACCATGGGATGGCCTGTTGCCTTTGGGGGCTCGGCCCTCGTCCTGGCGCTTTTTGCCGCCTACCATCTGCGGTATCTGCCCCACGGCGAAACAGCCCGCCTGCCCCTGCAACTGCCGAGGCCCAAGGCGGGCCGCCTGCTCAGGCTTGCCGTTGTTGCCGCGCTTGCCATGGTCACCTTGCGTCTGCTGGGCCGGACCATCACCCGGCAAGACCTGTTGCCGCGCCACGATTTTTTAGCCAATATCGATCCGGCCGCCCTGATCAGCATGCTTCTGGTCTTCGCCCTCATAGTTGTCGGCTTGAAACGAAGGAAAATTAAAAAATGGCTGCGGCACAAGGGCAACGCCTTTTTCAGCGAAGCCTTTTTTTCCTTTATGGACCGGGAGAAAATCACCCCCATCCTGGCCTTCATTCTCTTGATCAGGACCGGAGAATACATGCTCTCCAGCATGGTTGCGCCGTTCATGGTCGATCTGGGCATAAAGCAGCACTACGGCTGGATTTCCGGCGGGATCGGCCTGCCGTTCTCCATAATCGGCGCCATGCTCGGCGGCTGGCTTATCTCGAAATATTCCTTAAAAAAAATGATCTGGCCGTTGTTATTGGCCCAAAATCTCACGAATCTGACCTATATGCTCCTGGCTTTGAAGCTCAGCGGCTTCATCCTGCTCAATACCGGCAATCCCGCTCCCGCGGCAATCGGCGGCAACAACCTCCTTGCCGTTGTCTGCGTGCACGCCTTTGATCAATTCGCCGGGGGGCTCGGCACCGCGGTGCTTGTGGTCTTTCTCATGCGCTTATGCCTGCCGCGGTTCAAAGCGGCGCATTATGCCATAGGCACGGCGTTGATGAGTTTTAGCGGCCTGTATGCCGGGGTATTGAGCGGCTTTCTCGCCGCCTGGGCCGGGTATGGCTATTTTTTCGCAATCAGCTTTCTGCTCTCACTTCCCGGCATGGGTTTGATCTTTTTCATTCCCTTGACCGAAAACCAACAAAAAGAGGCGTTACGGTAACCCCCGCAACGCCTCTTCTCCTGACAACTTCTTGAAAAATATCTTTATTTCTTCAAACGGCTATCAAGCTCCTTCTGAACCTGCTCACTGATATCAAGGCCATCATCGGCATAGAGCAACCCTGTCCGGTTGCGCAACCCCTTCATGGTGTTCTCGAGAATCAGGGAGTAGCCATTCTTCTTGCCGGTCTCAGCGATAACATCATTGAGCTGCTTTAAGATCGGCTCCATGTGGCGTTTCTCAAGCTGCTGCATCTCAAGTTTCGCATCCTCGGTTTTCAGGCCGTAATCGCGGAGTTTCTTCTGGTATTCACGCTCTTTTTCCGCGCGGACCTCATCGCTCCAGGCAGCACTTTTCTTTTCGATATCGTTTTTCATGGCGGTCAGAGCATCTTCATCCGACTTGAACTTTGCCTGAAACTTATCAACCTCCGTCTGCAGGATTTTTTGAGCCTCCAGCGCCGCTTTGGAGCTGCCAAGAATTTTTTGAATACTGATAGTGGCGATTTTTCCACGTTCCGGAGCCGCAAGGGCAAGCACCGAAGAGGCAGACAATGCCACACACACAAAAAACAGTCCCCTAAGGAATTTCATCTTCATACATATCTCCGGTTTGTTATCAGTAGAAAAAGTCCAGATATCGCCCTAACCAGCAGTACTCAAAACAAAAAAAGAGATGGGAACATAACCATGCTCCCATCTCAGAATAACACAATCTTCTTAGAAAAGAAGCTTACTTAACGATAACAAAGTCATCACGTCGATTCTGCGACCAAGCCATTTCATCATGGCCGAGGTTGAGAGGCTTCTCCTCGCCAAAGCTAAGGGTGTCAATCCGGGCTTCCGCAACGCCCATGTTGACAAGATACTTTACGGCGGTCACGGCGCGTCTTTCACCGAGGGCCATATTGTACTCGTTGGTGCCACGCTCATCGGTGTTGCCTTCCACCCGAACCCGGACATTCGCGGAACCGATCAGGAGCTCGCCATTTTTCGTGATCCGATCCTTCTGGTCGGCGCGGATGTCGGATTTGTCAAAGTCAAAATAGATGGGCAGCATCGGAGCGGTGGTCCGTCCTTCCAGAACCGCGCCGCTGTCGCCACCAACCCATTTTGAGGCAAGAGACTCTTCCTGCCCTACCGCGGGAGCCGCGCCGCCAGCCATGTCCTTATCGCTCTGCACCTTTTGCTTGGCGCAACCGCCAGCCAAAAGGGAAAGGGAAACAACAACACCTGCCATTGCCAGATACTGCAAAATTCCTCTTTTCATTTTTCTCCTTCCTCCTGATACATCTTGTGACAAATTTTTATATGAAAACAACCCCTTATACAAAATACTCATACACCAACAAACAAAAATGTTATACAGAATTCCCTGTAAACTTTCAACGTATTTTTTATATGGTTCGTCGCGTTATGAAAGCATTTAACACCTGGATGCCGCCAAATTTCCCAGCGCCCAAAAACTCCCTGTTGCTCCGCCCCATAATTCACTTGCTGGCCATGAGCACACGTTATATCATATAACTAATTGCAATCAAGATCGAATATTCGTTTAAATTCCTGTTCACTCTGTGTGTTGCAACAACGAAATTCCTTAGCCCACATCTACAAGAGCCCGCGTTGACCGATGAAATCTTCTCACCCATTGCCCAGTAAAAGCAGCAGAAAAAAATCAGCAACAGCACCGCCTGCACCAAACGGCAAGCATCGTCTCCACGACATGCTTTCCACAAACAGGTTCGGCACTTTTTTCGGTGTTTCCCAAAAGGTCCTTGACTCGGTCTGGCAAGCCATCACCTCCCCGACCGGCGAATCCGTCACTTACATCTCCATGGAGATCGGCGCGGATCTGGATGTTTTTCATCCGGTGCGCAACAGACTCCAGCAACTCGAAATAACGGAACATCCGGACCCAGTCATCAACCGTTTTCTACAGCTGTTTTTGCAAGGTCCGGTCAAGATTCCCAACTACAGCGGCGGTCTCGGCATCCTCGCTGGAGACACCCTGAAAAGTTTCGCGGACTGCAAAATTCCGGTGGTCGGGATTTCCCTGCTGTACAGGAAGGGCTATTTTTCCCAGATGGTCGATTCAAAAATCGGCCAGGTGGCCTGGTCCTCCCAATGGGAGCCGGAAAATACTCCGGGGCTGTATTTGCTGCACGATCCGGAATCCCCCAGCCAACCTCTCACCATTGAGGTCCCTTTTTATGATCTGCAGGGGAAACGATCCGTGGCCCATGCCCAATTATGGCTCAAAATGGAAATAAGCGAAGGCCTGGATTCCTTTGTGCCGGAAATTCTCCTTGATTACCAAACCCCGCAATCCCCCCTCTGGATTCAAGATGCCGCCCAACACCTCTACGATAGCAGCTCCGAAAAGGTAAAGGCAACGCAGCGCAGGCTCCTGGGCGCCGGCGTTGTCCCGGTTATGGCCGCCCTGGGCCTTACCTCCCGCACTATTCATTTAAACGAACAGCACGGCGTGGGCGTGGTTCCCTCCCTGATCACCCAACTCCTCCAGAAACAACATGGCCCCCAGTATGAAAAAAAGACCACGGACCGCGATATCCTCACCGCCGCGGCGGAAATTGCCAAACGCCTTGTTTTTACCATCCATACCCCGGTCAAGGCCGGGCATGACCGCTTCCACGTTTCCGTGTATGATGAATTGATCAACCCGTTCTGCAAGCGCATTCTGGACCTCCTGGCCCTGGACGAGCACAATCGCTCCGTCTACAACTTCACCGCCATGGCCATGCAGCTCAACCGGACCATCAACAGCGTGAGCCGCCTCCACAAGGAGGTGACCCAGAAGCAATTCCCGCAGTATGCGGACAAAATCACCGCGGTCACCAACGGGGTGCATCATCTCACCTGGACAAGCGATGCCAAGGCCGAGCTGTACGACACCTTTCCCGAGTTGCACAACTGGCGGAGAGATCCCAGTGTTTTTGCCGGGGCGGAAGCCCTCCAGCGGAACAACAAATTCCGCACCTATTTTGAACAGGCCTGGCGGACAGACACCAAAATATTGGTGGATTATGTGAATCGGATGCTCGTCACCCATCGCAACCAACGCCTGGCGACCTGGATTGATCCGCCAAACTACCTTTCCTACCGGAGCGAAGGGGAAGCCCCCCTTGAGCACACAACCTTCACCCTCGGTTTTGCCCGGCGCTTTTCCACCTACAAAAGGGCGGACCTGATCTTTGAAGATCTGGACCGGTTGACGGCAATGATTACGGAAAATAACTGGCCGGTGAATTTTATCTATGCGGGCAAGGCCCATCCCTCGGATGAGCCGGGTCAGGACTTGATCAGAAACATCCTGGCTGTTCAGGAAGAGCTGTACCGGAAAAGTCATGGCCTGGCCAAGCTGGTCTTCATTCCCGGCTACGACATGCATCTCGCCAAAATGATGGTGGCCGGTTCCCACGCCTGGCTGAACAGCCCCAAACGCCCCCTGGAAGCCAGCGGCACCAGCGGGATGAAAGCCGCCATGAACGGCGTGCCCAATGTCAGCATCATGGATGGCTGGTGGGTTGAAGGCTACCACGATGGCCGAACCGGCTGGAAATTCGGCTATGAAGAGCCGGTTTCCCATGAGCATTTCAGCGAGCAGCCGTCATCCCTGCTCTACAACGAAGACTCGGCCTCGTTCTATACGGTTTTCCCGGAAATGCTGCGGCGGTTTTACGACCCCGCCCTCCATGACCAATACATTGACAAATGCATTGCCAACCTCACCCTCAACTGCCCTATATTCAACACCCACCGCATGGCGGCGGAATATGTCGCCCGCTATGACCTCGAACTTGCTCCGGAGGTGCAGCGGGAGATGGAAAAATTCCGCAAGCTCTACCGCAGCGACCCCTCTTTCTAAAAATCTGCCCGGAACACTCCCAACGCCGTCCGGATCCAGCCCGCGCTAAATCAAAAAAATCCCCCGCCCTTTCCCGGAAAAAGCACAAACAAAAAGGCCATGGCGTGCCGCAAGCCATGGCCTTTTTAAACAACTGGATTCCAGAGAGAACTTATTTTTTCGCCTTGGAGCCCATGATCTTGATGGTCGCCTTGCCCTTGGCCTCGGCAATAAAGGCCTCGATATTGGTGGTAACCTTTTCCTGGGTGAGATAGGCGGTGATCTTGGCCTTGGCCTCATCAAAGCTCACCGTCTTGGCGGGCTTTTTCTCTTCCAGCTTGATCAAGTGATAGCCGAATTCCGTTTCCACGATGTCACTGGTGTCGCCGGGCATCATTTTGAATACTGCCTGGTCAAAAGGCTTCACCATCTGGCCTCTGGGGAAAAAACCCAGATCGCCGCCCCGCTCCTTGCTCGGACAATCTGAAAACTGCTTGGCCAACCCGGCAAAATCCGCGCCGTCCTTCAACTGTTTTTTGATCTGGACAAGTTTTGCCCGCTTACGATCCTTATCCGCCTTGGGCTCTGTCTCTTTTGCCGTAATAAGGATATGACGGGCATGGGCCATTTCCGGCTGCTTGAACTTATCCTGATTGTTGTTGTAAAAATCCTTGGCTTCCTGCTCGGTCACCTGGGACTTGCCCTTGAACTTGCTGTCGATGAATTTCTGGATGGCCAGGTTCTTGCCGATCTGCTTGCGCAACTCAGCCTCGGTGATGCCGGCCTCGCCAAGAGCCTTGGCAAAGGCCTTGTCGTCGGCAAAACCTTTTTTGTATCCTTTCAGCTCGTTGTCGATATCGGTGTTGCCGATGACCACCCCGGCCTTTTTGCTCTCCTGACTCAAGAGTTCGAGCTTGATCATCTTTTCGAGAACCGATTCACGGAGCGAGACCATCTCGGCTTCACTGGGCTTTCGACCCTGCGCCTGGAAACGGCCCAGAGTCCCCTTCATCTCTCCCTGCACTGCCGCGGCAGGAATGGGTTGGCCATTGACAAGGGCCGCGACTTCCTCTGCCTTCTTTTCCGGCTTGGACCAAACGCTGGTTGCAAAGACGACGGTGGCCCCAAGGGCAAACAAAACGAGAACGGCTTTATGAATTTTTCCAAATTGCATGACAGTTCCTTTTATTATGAGTTTTTCTGGTCAGATCACTAACGAAAGCCAGGTCGCAACAAACAAGGTAAGACTAATCAGCCCGTTCATGGCAAAAAAAGAAAGCTGAATACGGGACAAATCCTTCGGGTTGACAACGATATGCTGATAAAAAAGGGCTCCGGCCGTGAGAGCAATGCCCAGATAATAATAAAAATTCAGTTTCGATATTATACCTGTGAGCACAAACAAAAGAAAGGCCAGGGCATGAAAAAAAACCGCCAGCTTAAAAGCTTTCTCCCGGCCGAACCGGGAGGGCAGGGAGTAGAGCCCTGCTTGCCGGTCGAAATCCGCATCAAGACAGGCATACACTGTATCGAATCCTGCCACCCACAAAAGCACCCCCAATGAAAGGACAACGGGGAAGTCAAAAAGGTTCCCTTTGACTGCGACCCAGCCGCCCAGGGGCGCAAAAGCCAGGGCAACGCCGAGGACCACATGGCACAGCCAGGTAAAACGCTTGGTCAGGGAATAGAGAAAGGTGAGCCCCAGCGCGAAGGGGGAGAGCAGCAGGGTAAGAGGGTTGAGCTGATAGCAGGCGACAAAATAGAGCAGGGTGAAGAGAAAAACCATGGCCCAGGCTTCCCCCAATCGCACCGCGCCGGCCGGGATAGCCCGATCCGCGGTGCGGGGGTTGGCGGCGTCAAATTTCCGGTCGGCAATGCGGTTGAAGCCCATGGCCGCGGTCCGGGCCCCAACCATGGCCAGGATGATCCAGCCGAAGGTGACGGCATCGGGAACCCCGCGTTTTGCCAAAAATGCCCCGATCAGGGCAAAAGGCAGGGCGAAAATAGTATGCCCGAACTTGATCATCTCAAGCAGGGCCTTCACCTTGCGCAACATTATTGGCCCTCTCCGGCACGGCGCCGGTTGCGCCCGGTTAATAATTGTTCGCCAGAGGCATGAAAATTTGGGCAACCCCGGAAAAATAACCGTTCAGTAGTGCCGCAGATGCGCGAAAGAGGTCTGTCCGCTATACACACGGTATGCGGATCAGGCCGATGACAAAGCAGATGCGGTGCTACTGGACGGTTGCGCCCGGCTATCATGCCTTATTCTCCGGGACAATGCCCTGCCAGCGGGGCAAGTCAACCTCGATCCCAAGCAGTTCCGCCACTCGGCCGGCAAACAGACGGGCCATCTCTTCGATGCTTTGCGGCCGATGATACAGGGCGGGCATGGGCGGGCAGATGACAGCCCCGGCCTCGTGCGCCTTCAACATATTGGTGAGGTGGGTTTTGTTCAACGGGGTTTCCCGAACCGCCAGCACCAGGGGGCGCCGCTCCTTGAGCATCACGTCCGCGGCCCGATGGATCAGGTTGCCGCAGACGCCGTTGGCAATGGCGGCAAGGCTCCCCATGGTGCAGGGCAGGACGGCCATGCCGGAAAAATCGCTGGAGCCGCTGGACATGGGTGCGGCAAAATCATGCACATCATGCCAACGTGCGACATAGGGATCAAGATCCGTGCGCGACAGGCCAAGCTCCAGCCCCAGCACCTGCTCGCCGGCCTCGGACAAAAGCCCGTGCACCTCAACCGCAAGGGGCTGGCAGATCTTGAGAAACTCCAGGGCATACACCGCCCCGGTGGCGCCGGTTATGGCCAGGACAATTTTCTTCATTTCACCCGCCCCTATCCGGCTTGGAGCCGGAAAATAAGAATAACCTCTGAAACGTAACTGTTCAGCAGCACCGCAGCTGCTAGGAAGAGGCTTGCGACGTGTGCTATTGCACATGAGCCAAGCCGATGACAACGCAGATGCGGTGCTGCTGGATAGTTACTTCACCCCCACATAGACCGTCACCACCCCGAAGGTCAGCGGCCGATGGTAGGTTTTGGCAAACCCGGCCTGTCGCATCATGGCCAGCAGTTCTTCTGGCGCATAAAATTCGGCAATGGAGCTGGCCAGATATTCATAGGCCTCGGTGTCGCCGGAAACAAGCCCGGCAATCTTCGGCAACACCCGGTTGAGATAAAAATTATAGACCCGCTTGACCAGCGGATTTTGCGGCCTGGAAAATTCGAGGATCAGCAGCTTGCCGCCCGGCTTCAGCACCCGGTGCATTTCATTCAAGCCCTGCTGGGTTCTCGCCAGGTTTCTGACCCCGAAGGCCACGGTGACTCCCCAGACCGTGCCGGTCCGCACGGGAATCTGCTCCCCGTCGCCGCACACCGGCCCGATCCTCCCCTTCCGGTCATCGGCGGGAAGATGCTGCATCCCGGCCCGCAGCATGTCTTCACAAAAATCCACCGCCAGCACTCGGCGTTGCCGGGCCTGCCGGGTCAGCTCCAAGGACAGGGGCAAGGTGCCGGCGCAGAGGTCGAGCACCACCCCCTGGGGAAAGTCCTTCAGCTCCCGGGTGGTGAGCCAGCGCCAGTAGCGGTCGATCTGAAAGCTCAACACCGAATTGAGAAAATCGTATTTCCCGCTGATCGAGGAGAACTTCTCCTGAACAAATTTTTTCTTTTCGTCTGGATTTTTCATGTGATTAGTGTTTTCCGCAAACCTTGAGGGGAAGCGCCGAAGCAGGTACCTCGCCCCGCTCGATAAGATACTCGAAAAATTTCGTCAGCGCCTCCTGCTTTTCGCTGCTCAGATCATACTCAATCCCCTGGAGATACCGGTAACAGGCGTCCTCGTCCATGGGCACTCGGCCAGCCACGGTGGCGCTGATCTCCCGCAGCCGCTCTTTGCCCTGGCGCAGGCAACGATGCAGCTCCTGGTAAATGGCCATAACCGTGTCCGACTCCTCGCGGCAGAAATCCTCGCGCACAGCCCATACCGCGAAAACAAAAGGCAGACCGGTACGGAGCTGCCACGCCTCCCCAAGGTCCAGCCGGTGGGGATATCGCCCGGCCACCGCCAGCCGCAAGGCCTCATCGCCTATGGCCAAAACCGCTACGGGCCTTTCGACATTCCGGTCCAACTCGCTGACCAATCCGCTGCAATAGCGGGGGCGAAGCCGGTGGAACTCTTCAAGAATGATCTTCACCAGACTCACCGAGGTCTGGGACTGGGAGCTGAGCAAAACCAGCTGGTTATCCAGGCTGGCAATAGGCACTTCCGAAAAGAGAAAAACACTGCCCACCGCCCCGGTGGCCGAGATGGAGAGGTCGCTCATTATCCGATATTTTTCAGGATGCAGGGCATATTCCTGGGAGGAGACAAAGCCAAGATCCAGCTCGTTTTCATGGAGCATGCGGTTGAGCACCGCGGGCGGCGCCTCGACAACCTGCCAGTCGGCACGATGCACGGTCTGCCGCCACACCTCATACAGGGGCGCGGTGTTGATGTAATTCACCATCCCGATTCTGGCCGTGATTTTCATGCCGCTACTCAAGCCACTCAAGGCGGACATCCGTGCCGATCGAGGTGAGAAATTCAAAAACCTCCGCCTCGTTCTTGGCCGGGCAGCGCACCGCCAAAAGAGAGGAAGAAACACCGGGGGCCACGGTGCCGAGCTTTCCGCTTATGCCAAGAAGACGCGCGCCATTGGCCGAGGCCATGGCAAAAACCGCCTCGGGCGGGAGACTCGGATGATCTTCCCGCAAGAGCTGCATTTCCCGCCAGAGGCTCAAGTGGGGATTGCTGGCCAGGCTGTCCGTGCCCAGCACCAGGGGGATGCCCTGGGCGAGCATTTTTTGCACCGGCGCAACCCCCACCCCCATGAACCGGTTGCTGCCGGGACACAAGCACACCGCAGCCCCGCGCTCGGCCAAAAGAGCGATCTCCCCAGCCTCCACATGCACACCATGGACACAGAGGGTTTGCGCATCCAGCACGCCCAGGGAATCCAGATAACGGACCGCGCCCATGCCGGGCGGGGTGAAAGCCACAACCTCCACGCCCCGCTCCCCGAGAAAATCAAGAAACGGTCCGCCGCCGGTGCGCAAAAACTCGATCTCCTGGGCGGATTCGGCCACATGCAGGGGAAACAGGCTGCCAGCGGCCCGCTTTTTCAAGGCCCGGATCAGCGCCGGCCCGGACGAATAGGGAGCATGGGGGGTACAGCGGACATCAGCGCCGATTCCAGACAAGGAGGCCAGGGCCGCTTCCTCGGCAGCCCCGCACAACCCAAGCAACTCAAGAAAAAAGAGCACCTCGGTCTTGAAGCCCTCGCCCAACAGAGCGCTTTCCTGCCTGTTGCCGATGTCGGCCACGGCCCGGCAGCCCCCGGCGTAGAGGCGGGCCAGGGCGAGGCGGGCGGCATCCTGCACAATTTCCTGGTCGGGATTCTCAGCCCGGGCGGCGAGCAGCCCCCTGATCCAACCGGTCATGTCGCCGGGCGTCGGGGGATCCCCGGTCAGCCCCGCCAGGCAAGAAAGTTCGAGATGGGCGTGGCAGTTGACCAGGGGAGGAGTAATGACGTGGCCGTCATAGTCTTTCAGCTGGGCATCAGTGTCTTTCAGGTCGGCATACGACCCCACCGCCGCAACCAGCCCGTCTTCGGTGAGCACCGCGCCGTCAACGATGACCGGGCCATGGCCCGGCACGACAAAGGGCGCCCGGT
>DASWIU010000318.1:0-11795 GCA_036397515.1 Desulfurivibrionaceae bacterium
ACATGGGCCTCGTTCACCCGGCCGAAGAGATTGTGCAGGTCGCCCATGATGTCCTGATAGGCGCCGGTGAGAAAAACCCCGAGATAATAGGGCTTGCCGTTCAGGTCATGGAGCGGCAGGGTGTCCACCCCTTCCTCGTACAGGTTGATGAACTTGGAGACCTTGCCGTCGGAATCGCAGGTGATGTCGGCCAGGGTTCCCCGCCGCTGGGGCTCCTCGTTCAGCCGATGCAGGGGCATGATCGGGAAGAGCTGACCGTAGCCCCAATGGTCGAGCAGGGACTGAAAGACGCTGAAGTTGCAGAGATACTGGTCGGAAAACTTGCTTTCCAGCTCGACGATATCGTCGGGCTTGTACTCGGCCTCCTTGAAATGCTCCAGCACCCTGGCGCCGGTGAGCCAGAAAAGCTTCTCCACCTCCGCCTTGACCTCCAGGCCGATGAGACCCAGCTCGAAATGGACCTGGGTCTCCTCCTTGTTGTGCAGGGCGTCGTGGTAGGCCTCCAGCGGGTTGCTGGGGTTGACGTGGGTGTAGTTGTACCAGGCCTCGTCCGCCAGTTTGTGGCTGATCTCCGGCTGGGCAGGCTCCCGGGCATGCTCCATCTTCTTGATGTCGCCGAAGGTCTCCACCACCAACACGGAATGATGCGCCACCACGGCCCGGCCCGACTCGCTGATGATGATCGGGTGTGCGACCCCCTGGGAATCGCAGACATCCATGATGTTGTAGACGATGTCGCGGGCGTATTCGTTCAGGGAATAGTTGATGGAGGAATGGAAGGTGGTGCGACTGCCGTCGTAATCCACGCCCAAGCCGCCGCCCACGTCGATGTACTCCAGGCCATGGCCGAGCTGCTTGATCTTGGCATAGAACATCGCCCCTTCCCGCACCGCCTTCTTGATCGTCAGGATATCCGGGATCTGGGAGCCGCTGTGAAAATGGACGAGCTTGAGGCAATCGGCCAGGTCGGCTTCCTTGAGCAGCTCGGAAACCTGGAGAATCTCCTGGGTAGAGAGGCCGAACTTGGCATCCTCGCCGGTGGATTTCTCCCACTTGCCCTTGCCGCCGCTCATCAAGCGGACGCGCAGGCCGATCATCGGCTCCACCTTCAATTCCTTGGCATAGCGGATGATGTTGGTGACTTCCTCGACCTTTTCCACCACCAGGATGATCTTCTTGCCCAGCTTGCGGCCCAGAAGCGCGGTCTTGATATAGAGGGCATCCTTGTAGCCGTTGCAGATGATCAGGCTTTCCCGGTCTTCGTGGAAGGCCAGGGCCGCGTAGAGCTCCGGCTTGGAGCCGACCTCCAGGCCGTGATGGAAGGGCTTGCCCGCGTCGATGATCTCCTCGACCACCTCGCGGAGCTGGTTGACCTTGATGGGATAAACGCCGCGGTAGACGGATTTGTATTCCAGCTCGACGATGGCGTCGTTGAAGGCCTTGTTGATCCGCTCCACCCGGTTGCGCAGCAGGTCGTGAAAGCGGATGAGCATGGGAAAATGGAGCCCCTGCTCCACCGCCTCCTTGATCACGTCCACGATGGCGATGGTGCCGCCCTGCTCCTTGAGAGGCGCGACGGTCACCTGCCCCTTGGCGTTGATATCGAAATAGCGCAATCCCCAACGGGCAACACCATACAGCTCCCGGGCCTTGTCGATACTCCAGGCCTTTGTTTCCGCTGTCTGCTGCATCTGAATATCCTCCTCGGAGATTTAGGGAGTCCGTACCTGCCGTACCTTGGCGTTACGGCCCCTTGCACCACGTCATTGCTGCCGCTCATGTTTCACTTTCCGGGCCACGATTTGTTGCCGAAAGCAAGAGGGACAAAATACACAATTATCGCAGAAACTCAATAGGTTTTTGCCTGATTATCGTCCGGCCGGGGCTTGTCTGTCCACGGGAAAAGAGCGGTGGGCCAAGAACTCTGGTTGTTGATAGACTAAAACTGTTCTAGGATAGGAAAAACGGCCAGCCAGAATCAGAACAATTCCAGCCCACATACCATGATGCCAAGCAAACACCCCAACAAAATTCCCAGCCTGGTCTTTGCCAACTCCGCGGGCGAGATCACGGATTTTCCCGAGCTCGATATGGCGGGGCGGAGCGGCAGCCATTTTTCCCGGCCCAGCCTCGAAGACCTTATTCCCCTGCCCGAGGGCAGCGACATCTTTGTCCTGCCGGGCCGGTTGCCGGTGGGCATCGACCCGAAAACCGGCGAGCCGCTCCTGGTGGCGGAAAACCCGCTGGACCCGGACGGTGGCCTTCAGGCCGTGGCGGCCTTCATGTCTCCGGCCCATACCGCCATCCACTGGGCCGGCTTTGAAAAGCCAAAGGCCGACCTGGCCCCTCTGCCGCTGTTCGCTTACACTGCGGTGGGCTGGCTCGACGGCCAGTTCTGGGTCAGTGCCTTCAGGAGCGACCCGGACCAGCGCCAGGAGATGAACCGCTTCCAGCCGGAAAAACTTGCCCGCCGCACCGAACAGTGGCTCCGGCAATATGAGCACAACCGGCTCATCCAACACCTGGGCAAGTGCTGCCTCACCTACCGCTGTCCGGCGGCAATCAATTACTTTCTCCGCCAGTTCGAGGCGCCCCTGCCCTGCTCGCCGGTCTGTAACGCCCAATGCCTGGGCTGCATCTCGCTCCAGCCCTCGGGCTGTTGCCCCTCCACCCAGGACCGGATCAACTTTGTCCCGAGCCCCAAGGAGATTGCCGAGATCGCCGTGCCCCACCTCAAGGCGGTCCAAGGCGGGGTGGCGAGCTTTGGCCAGGGCTGCGAGGGCGAGCCCCTGCTCCAGGCCGATACCATCGAAACCGCCATCCTCCTGATCCGCAAGGAAACCGACCAGGGCACCATCAACCTCAACAGCAACGCCTCCTTGCCCCAGGCCGTTGACCGTCTGGCCCATGCGGGCCTCGACAGCCTGCGGGTCAGCATGAACAGCGCGCAAGACCTTTACCACCAACGCTATTACCGGCCCAAGGGGTTCAACCTCGATTCGGTCAGGCAGTCGATCCGGGTCATGAAGCAGCACGGCCGCTTTGTCTCGCTCAACTATTTTATCCTGCCCGGCTTCACCGACGACCCGGCGGAGTTTGCCGCCCTCTGCGAGCTGATCGCCGAATACCAGCCGGATTTTCTCCAGCTGCGGAACCTCAACATGGACCCGGACTGGTATTTTGAGGCCTTGGAATTTAAAGAAGGAGGCGCGCCCATGGGCATCCGCGTCTGGCTCAAGCAGCTGAAACAACGCTTTCCCAGGCTGCGCTTCGGCTATTTCAACCCGCCCCTGCGCTGAATCAGACCTCACAGGACACAGATGATGGGCTCACGAAAAATCAAAATTCACTTCCAACAGATGCTTCGACAGGGCTCTCCTGAGCAAAGCCGAAGGGCTCAGCACGAACGGAATGTCAATACATTAAGACAATATCCGTTCGCCCTGAGCCTGTCGAAGGGCCGTTGTTACGAGCCCCGTCACCGATGACCGCCGCCCTCAAAATCCTCCTCTTTCTCTTCTGGGGCAACCTGCTGCCGCCCCTGGCCAGCCTGGCCCTGGGCGACCGGTTGGCTCGCCCCCTGGACCACGGGGCAACCTGGTTCGACGGCCGGCCGCTCTTCGGCCCCCACAAAACCATCCGGGGCATACTGGCCAGCCTCGTCGGCGCCACCCTGACCTTCCCGCTACTGGGGGTTTCCTGGCAGACGGCGGCTGTGGCCGCATCCCTGCTCATGACAGGCGATCTGCTCTCCAGCTTCATCAAACGCCGGTTGCATATGGCCAGCGGCGAATCGGTCTTCGGGCTGGATCAGATTTTCGAGGCAGGGCTGCCCGCCCTCTATCTGGGCAGCCAAATGCAGGTCCCTCTCTGGTCACCACTCCTGGCCTTGGTCATCTTCATGCCCGTGGCCCACGCCGGAGCCCGGTTCTGGAAACTTGTCCTGTTCAAACCCCCCATGGAAAACTATCCCCGTTTTGTCCGCTCCACGGTGCGGCTGCGGGAATGGCGCTCCTGCCACCAGCCCCTGGCCCGCTGGCATGTCTGGTTCAACCTTTCTTCGCTCCTTTACAACCGGGTGGTGGTCTCCGCCGTTTTCCGGCTTCTGGGCCGCTACCAGCAGGGCATGGCCAATGCCCTCCAGCTGGAACTGAGCGAACACGAGATCATCTGTCCCACCCTGCCCAAACCCTTTGACGGCATGACCATCCTCCTGCTCACCGATCTCCATCTCGACGGCCTGCCGGGCTTGGTCGATCAAGTCCTCGCCAAGATCGGAGAGCGGAGCTTCGATCTCTGCCTGATCGGCGGCGACATCCGCATGGAAACCTACGGCCCCATCGCTCCATGCCTCAGGGAGCTGCGCCGCCTGCTGCCGCATATCCGGAGCAGGCACGGGATCTTCGGGGTGCTGGGCAACCACGACTGCATCGAGATGGTCCCTGATTTCGAGGAGGCGGGAATGCTGATGCTGGTCAACGACGCGGCCCTGATCGAGGAAAACGGCGGCAACCTTTGGCTGGTGGGCATCGACGACCCCAACTACTACAAAACCCACGACACAGCCAAGGCCTTCAGCACCGTGCCGCCCGACGCCTTCAGCATCCTGCTCGCCCACTCGCCCGAGGCCTATCAGGAAGCGGCCCGGCATCAGGCGGCCCTCTATCTCTGCGGCCACACCCACGGCGGCCAGATCTGCCTCGGCTCGGGCACCCCCATCTACACCAACAGCCGCGCCCCCCGCTTCACCGCCAAGGGCCGCTGGCAATACCAGGGCATGCAGGGCTTCACCAGCCGAGGGGTCGGAACCTCCGGCGCGCCGCTGCGCTTCAACTGCCCCGGCGAGATCGCGGTCCTCACCCTGCGCGCCGCTTCATCCCCCTTTCGCCAGGAACCCTCAGCCACCGCCCAATGAGCCTGTTCACGGAGACCTGCCATGCCGAAGCCGCCCCAGGTGTTGATCAAGAACCGCGCCCTCACAATAACCGTCAACCCGGCTTACAGTCTGCTCAACAACTGCCTGATGCAGGATGTCCCCGTCCAGACCTTCTGCGGCGGTAAGGCCGGTTGCGGCCGCTGCCGGTTCCGGGTGCTGGAAGGCGCGGCCCACTTGAGCCCGGTCCGGCCCGCCGAGAGAGCCCGCCTCGGGGAGACCCTGATCGGTGCAGGCTGGCGGCTCTCCTGCCAGAGCCACGCCCTGCGGGATGTGACCATCGAGCTACCGGGCATGGACGAGGATTTGGACCCTCCCGCCGCAGACAGAAAAGAATGATTCCCCGCCCGGCACGGATTGACATTGTCCCGGCCGCTGTGTCATATTATGAAGGCATCTCCCCCCGTGCCCTATCATTTTCGCCCATAAATCACCAAGAGAGGCGTCATGGCCGCTGACTTGCCGAACAAAGAAGAACCCCACTGCGCCCCTCCCCTCCTGCCCGTTGTCGTGGGGCCGAGACCCTCCCGGCTTTTCCTTCGCCTCTGCGCCCTTTTCGTAGCCGTGACAGGGGGCATCGCCTTGCTCGGCTGGATCCTCGGCTTGCCTTTCCTCTCCAGCCTCGGCTCCGGCAACATCCCGGTGGCGCCGAGCACGGCCCTTTTGTTTGTGCTCTACGGAGTGGCCCTCGCCCTCCGCTCCCGCCCGCCGCAACGCGGCGCGTATTGGGCAGGCTTGGCCATCACCTCGGCAGGGGCGGTGGTCGCCCTGCTGCTCCTGATCCTCTCCTGGCAGGGCATATATCTGGAAGCGGAGCACCCCGGCCTGACGATCATGCATCCGGCCGGACAAACCATTATCGGACATATGTCTCCGGCCACCGCTTTCTGCTTCCTGCTCGCTTCCCTGTCGTTTCTCGCCTCGGGAACAAAACACCCCCGGCTGACCACGGCGGCGGGTCTGCTCGCCGCTCTTCTGGCCGGGAGCGGTTTCGTCTTCGTTTTGGCCTATGTCTATGGGGCGCCCTTGCTCTACGGCAGCGCCTACATTCCGCCCGCGGCCCTGACCAGCATGGCCTTCCTGTTTCTGGGAAGCGGCCTGCTGACCCTTTCCCTGCCGCCTGGCTGGCTGGCCCGCCTGCAGGCCGAATCGCCCCCCCGGGTTCTGGCTGCCCTTATCCTGATTTTTTTCTTTCTGGCAACGAGCATCGTTGTTGCCGGGTTCCGCACCTACCGGAGCTACGAGCAGAACCACCGCACCGAGGTGGAACGCCAGCTTTGGGCCATCGCCGAGCTGAAGGCAAACGAGTTGGCGCACTACCGCAAGGAACGAGCCGAGGATGCCTGTCTCCTCTCCCAAAACACCTCCTTTGCCGCCCTTGTCCGCCGCCACCTGGAAAACCCCGAGGACCAGGCCAATGGCCAGGAACTTCTGGAGTGGCTGGAAAAACTCCGGGCGCACGCTCAGTATGACCAGGTCCGTCTCCTCGACCCCAACGGGATAACCCGCCTGTCGGCACCAGCCGGGGCAATGCCTCTTTCGGCGATCACGGCACGGCGCCTGCCCGTGGTTCTCACCTCGGGCCAGGCGGCCATCCAGGATTTTTATCGCAACGACCACAGCGGCAAGATCTATCTTGTGGTACTGGCTCCGATCCTTGACCCGCAAAACGGCAACCGGCCGCTGGGGCTTCTCTCCCTGCGCATTGATCCGGAGCAGTATCTCTATCCTTTTCTCCAGCGCTGGCCCATCCCCAGCCGGACGGGGGAAACCCTCCTGATCCGCCGGGAGGGGCAGGAGGTGGTCTTTTTAAACAAGCTCCGATTCCAAAAAGATACCGCCCTGGCCCTGCGTTTCCCATTGACCCAAACCGATCTTCCCGCCGCCCGGGCGGTCCTGGGCCAAACCGGGGTCGCGGAAGGCCTGGACTATCGCGGCATGCCGGTGATCGCCGATGTGCGCCCCATCCCGGATTCTCCCTGGTTTCTGGTGAGCAAGATGGACACCTCGGAGGCCTATACGCCGCTCAAGGAACATCTGTGGATCATGGGCGGATTTGTCGCGGCCCTGCTCCTCGGGGTCGGCGCGATCATGGCCTTTGCCTGGCAACGCCAGCGGGTGGCTTTCTTCCGGGAACGGCTGGAAACCGCGGCCGAGCTCAAGAATCTGAACCGCATCTACGCGGTGTTGAGCAACATCAACCAGACCATCGTCCGGGTCCGCGATCCGCAGGAGCTGTTTCGGGCGGCCTGCCGCATCGCCGTGGAAGACGGCGGGTTTCGCCTCGCCTGGATCGGCATGCTCGACAAGGCCTCGGGGGTCGTCAGCCAGACGGCCAGCGCCGGGCTGGATGACGGCTACCTCGCCAAGCTCCGCATCACTTTGGAAAATGCCCCCAGCGATCAAGGGCCGACGGAATCGGCCCTCCGGGAAGGCCGATACAGCGTAGTCAACGATATCGAACACGAGGCGCGCACGGCCCCCTGGCGGATCGAAGCGTTGCGCTGCGGCTACCGCTCCTCGGCGGCCTTCCCGCTTTTCGTCTTTGACGAGATCCGGGGGGTCATCAGTTTCTACGCCGGCGAACCCTTTTTTTTCAATACCGACGAAATCAGATTGCTCGACGAACTGGCGCACGACATCTCCTTTGCCATGGAATTCGCCGAGCAGGAAGAAAGCCGCCGGAAGGCGGAGGCGGCCCTGCGCGAGTCGCAGCAGCTTTTCGCCACCGTTGCCAATACCTCGCCCGCCCTGATCTGGATGTCCGGCCTCGACAAGGGCTGCACGTGGTTCAATGAACCCTGGCTGGCCTTCACCGGCCGCAGCCTGGAAGAGGAGCGAGGCGACGGCTGGACCGCCGGGGTGCATGCCGATGATCTGGGCCATTGCCTCAAAATCTACACCGAGGCCTTCGAGGCCCGGCAGCCCTTTGCCATGGAATATCGCCTGCGCCGCCACGACGGCGAATACCGCTGGCTCCTCGACCAGGGCCAGCCCCGTTACGACGCCTCCGGCGCCTTTGCCGGGTTCATCGGCTCCTGCCTGGACCTCACCGAACACCGCAGTCTGGAAAAACAGATGCGCCACGCGGTGAAGATGGAATCCATCGGCACCCTGGCCGGCGGCGTGGCCCACGACTTCAACAACATCCTCATGGCCATCATCGGTTACGGCCAACTGGCCCTCATGGGCATGCCCGAGAACGACCCCCAGCGGTTGAACATCAAAAGCATGCTGGAGGGCGCCGACCGGGCCGCCCGCCTCACCAAGGATCTCCTCCTGTTCAGCCGGAAGCAGATCAGCGAACGCAAGCCCGTGGACCTGCTCGGGATTATCAACACGGTGGAAAAATTCATTGCCCGGGTGATCGGCGAAGACATCGTCTGCGAAACCCGGCTCCCGGACGAGCCGCTCATCGTGCTTGCCGACAGCCACCAGCTGGA
This sequence comes from Desulfurivibrionaceae bacterium, assembly GCA_036397515.1. Lineage (GTDB taxonomy): Bacteria > Desulfobacterota > Desulfobulbia > Desulfobulbales > Desulfurivibrionaceae > Thiovibrio. The sequence goes on from DASWIU010000318.1 coordinate 8,377, forward strand.
ACAGGTGCTGATGAACCTGGCCACCAACGCCCGGGACGCCATGCCCAAGGGCGGCACCTTCAGCATCACCGCGGAACAAACGATCCTGCACCGGGATTTCATCGCCGCCCATGGCTTTGGCCGGCCCGGCCCCTACGCGCTGCTCACGGTTTCGGACAGCGGCTGCGGCATGGATGAACAGACCCGCAACCGGATCTTCGATCCGTTCTTTACCACCAAGGGGGTGGGCAAGGGCACCGGCCTGGGGCTGGCCGTGGTCTACGGGATCATCAAGCAGCACGAGGGCTACATCAATGTCTACAGCGAGCCCGACCGGGGCGCCACCTTCCGGCTGTACCTGCCGCTGACCGTGGCGGAAACGGTGGAAGAGACCGGCGCACCGGAGGAAGAAGCGCCGGCCCAAGGCACGGAAACCATCCTGATCGCCGAGGACGATGAATCCCTGCGGACCCTTGCCGGAGCAGCGCTTACCCGGTTCGGCTACACGGTGATCGAGGCGGTTGACGGTGAGGAGGCGGTGCGGAAATTCAAGGAAAACCAGGCCGCCATCCAGCTGCTCCTTTTCGACATCGTCATGCCGAAGATGAACGGCCAGGAGGCCTATGAAGCGATCAACAAAATCCAGCCGGGAATAAAGACGATCTTCATGAGCGGCTACGCGCCGGAGATGATCCGCGAGAAAGCCGCGCTGAAAGAGTCCACCCCGCTGCTGGCCAAGCCCCTCTCACCCACGGAGCTGTTGCAAAAGGTGCGGGAGATCCTGGATCAATAAGGCGAGGGCGGGAAAGCGCGACTACCGAATTTCGTGACTGCTAGCTTGATGCCGAAAAGAAAAGGTAACGGTCCGACAGTGCCGCAGATGCGCGAAAGAGGCCAGCGACGTGTGCTAGTGCACACAAGCAGGCCGATGACAAAGCAGATGTGGTGCTGCTGGACTGTTACCGGATTTCGATGGCGCTGACCGGGCAAGATGCCGCGGCATCTTCGCAATCGCAGGTGTGGCACTGATCCGGGTCGATCACCCACGACTTGCCATCATCCCGCAATTCAAAAACCTCCGGACACAATTCCACGCACACCCCACAACCGATACAGGTATCCTGATCCACTATTGGCTGAGCCATGATTTTCTCCTGTTTTTTGTAATTCTATTTCAAAACGAGATGCAACAAATAATCACCATGCTGTAATAGGAGCGGCTTCAGCCGCGATGTCTTTTGGTTTCGCGGCTGAAGCCGCTCCTACATATTAAAAACAGAATAAGAACCGGAGTTACATGCCCTGGTCCTTGAACCCCTCGCGGATCACCCGGTAGGCGCCGGTTGCCGGATCCAGATCATGGATGTTGAAATTGGTCCGGATGTCAAAGCCGTCATAATGCACGGCAAAATTGAGCGCGGCCGAACCCTCCGACCCGCTGGTGATGCGGTGGAAGACCTTGCAGGGCCAGACCAGCATGGCGGGTTCAGCCAGAAGCACCGTCTCGCCCTGCATGATCCGGTCGGCCGTTACGGTGAAGCTCAACAACCCGTGCGCCTGCACATAGATATCCACATGCCGCGTGCCGCTCAGCACCAGAAGATTATCCGCCTGATGGGGATGCATGTACCAGGGGCGGGCCACCTCGCCCACCGCGCCTGGAGAGACAGCATTTTTTTCGTGCAAAACCCGGTCGATCGCATCGATCCGGGGCAGGCAGGCCATGGGCACGTTGTCGAAAAATACCCCGGGAGTGCGCCGCAGCTTGTGCAAGGGAATGATCCGGTAAAAATCCTTCACTTCCTTGAAGATCTCGAAATCAGCCATGGGTTTGCTCCTTTACGGTTTCCAGCTAATCCCCGGATTCTCTGACGATGTTTTTCCTGATTACCGGCGCGTTTCAATCAGATACGTTGTTCTCATGCAGTCAAAATCCCATTGTCACGCCGCCGAGCACCGGAGAGGCTGCCGAAAAAGGGCTTTGCACTGTTTGAGGCGAAGCCGAGTTTGCAAAGCCCCGGTAGCATCGAGGAGTACCCCATGCGGGGCATAAACTCCGGGTATCCCGCCTTCGGCGGGACAAGTGGCTGGGTGCCTTTTCTTTTTCGTTCTTTTTCTTTGGGCAAGCAAAGAAAAAGGACAGAAGAATGAAACACATTCCCCTGGCTGCCGAGATTCCCTGGCAATCAAAATATTTTTTGTGCTTCGCCAGGGCTCTCCCGAGCAAAGCCGAAGGGCTACACCGAAACGAGCAAAGCCGGGGATGGACTTTTTCAATATCCCTGCTATATTGTGACAGTTTTTGCGGCGTCCTGCAAGTGAACCTCGCCGGGCCGCCAGCCATTGGCATTGACAGCTTTACCCAAGGAGAACACCATGGGCAAAAAAAGCGGCGCGGGCCTCGCCCGCCTCCGAAACGCCTTCGGCTGGTCCATGGCAGGACTTGCCGCCACCTTGAAGCACGAAAAGGCCTTTCAGCAGGAGCTTGCCCTCTGCCTCGTCCTGGCGCCCATCGGACTCTGGCTGGGCGAGACCGGGGTGGCAAAGGCGCTGCTCGTGGGCTCCCTTTTTCTGGTGCTGATCGTCGAGATTCTCAACAGCGCCATCGAGGCGGTGGTGGACCGTTTTGGCGGCGAGCACCATCCCCTGTCCGGACGGGCCAAGGACATGGGCTCGGCCGCGGTGTTCCTCGCCCTGGCCAACGTGGCCTTGGTCTGGCTTCTCGTGCTCTTCTGCTAGCCGCGGCAAAATATCCCACATTGTGGCACAGCCTTTGCTTGACAACTGTCCCCTGGTCGGCAATAATCCGCAGCTGCTGATTCGACATATTGCATTGTTTTTACGCCCTTGGATACAGGTATCCCCATGAACAACGCCCCCATCCGGCCCGCCGACTGCTTCAAACACTATACCCTGGATCAGGACAAGGTCTGCAGCCCCACGGAGACGGTGAACCGCTTCAAGGCGCGGCTGGTCGAGGTGAAGCTGGACATCCTCCAGGAGGTGCGCCGCATCGACAACGGCCGCTTGGACATCCCGGTCTATTTCAGCGTCTGCGGCAAGGATGCCCAGGCGGTGATCGGCAACAAAAAACAGATGGGCAAGGGCAGCACCCCGGAGCAGTCCCAGGCCAGCGCCTGCATGGAACTGGCCGAGCGGTTCAGCTTCTTTTCCTTCAAGCAAAACGAAGAAAACTTCATCACCGACACCTACGCCAACCTCAAAAAATCCGGCCAGCCGCTCCTGCCCCTGGTGCGCCTCCTGCTCTCGGTCCATGACGAAAACACCGACATCGCCACCCTGGAGCACCTCATCGAGGACATCCCCATCCAGTGGACCTGGGCCACCAATCTCAACAGCGGCGAGGTGCTGCTGGTGCCCTTCAGCTGGTTTTACGCGATCAACGAGTTCAACGGCCCGTCGGCGGGCAACACCTTTGA
>DASWIU010000319.1:0-2924 GCA_036397515.1 Desulfurivibrionaceae bacterium
TGCTGCTGACGGTTGTTTGAGCTGCGCGGGATTCTTTCCGCCGGGTGATTTGCCGAAGGCCATGATTGGCAACCGACTCGGAGTGTGAAAAATCAAAGCCGTGAGCCGCCCACGGCGGCAGCACCTTCGCCTCCCACTTTAGCAAAGGGGGATTGAGGGGGATTTAAAAACGCCGGAATCGCACGAACCAGACCGCAAATCCCCCCTCGCCCCCCTTTGTTAAAGGGGGGAATAAAGGCGCTACATGCACAGGAACATAGAACATAGAACAGCCTGAACACGACCGCCGCAAAGGTCAAACCTTTACGAGTCCCTCCGCAAAGCCGGGGGTTTACCTTACGAAAAATTAAACCGGGGATGCAAATGGAGCCTTTTTCGCTCGCCAAGAGCCTGCTTTTTGTTGTGATTTCCCTGGTCTTGCTGGGGATTTCCTGGAAGCCGTTGCACAATCCGGGCTGCCACGGCTTTTACCGTTTTTTTGCCTTCGAGGGGATTGTGTTCCTGACGCTGCGCAATCACCCGTTTTGGTTTACCGATTGGTATGCACCGCGCCAGATCGTCTCCTGGCTGCTGCTGTCGGCTTCCATCCTCTTCGTCGTTCAGGGGCTCCACATGCTTCGGACGGCCGGCGGCTCACGGGTGCGGGAGGCTGCGCCGGAAAATTTCGCCTTTGAAAACACGGTTACCCTCGTTACCGGGGGGATCTACCGCTACATCCGCCACCCCATGTACAGTTCGCTGCTGCTCCTGGCCTGGGGGGCATTTTTCAAGCATTTTAGTCCGGCGGGGCTGGTTGTGGTTGCGGCAACGACCGTTTTTCTTATGGTCGCCGGCTTCATTGAAGAAAAGGAAAATCTCGCCTTTTTCGGCCCTGCGTATCTCGAATATCGAAAAACGACCAAGATGTTCCTGCCCTTCTTGCTCTGACGAGAACCGGCTCAGCTCTCCTCGTTTGCGGCATTGCGCCAGCAGGTGGGGTCCGAGGCAAGGTAATCACCGGTCATCTGGTAGGCCGCCCCGCGGCAGCCGTAGCATTCTTCCGCCTTTTCGCAGGTGCGGCAGGCCCCTTTGATCATGTTCCGGTAATTTTTCAGGTTGTTGACCACCTCGCTGTGTTTCAGGATATGGCCAAGCTTGTTGTCGCGGATATTATCAAGAGCAATGGTGACCCCGACACAGGGCATGACATCGCCGGTGGCGGTGACCACGCAGGAGACCTGATGGCGCATGCATTTGTTCCCCACCAGGGGCGGCTGGGGCTCCCAGTCGCGGCCGAACAGTTCCCGGTCAATGGCGGAGAGCCCGACAAACAGCTCCTTCAACGCGCTGGAATCCACCCCAAGCCACATATTATCCAGGGCCTTGGCCTGGGGGGTGATGACCTCGAAATAGGGCTCTATCTTCTCCTCCCGCAGCCACTGCCACATGGCCGGCAATTCCTTGATATTCTGCCGGCAAATCACGGTGCTGATGGCCAGAAATTGATCCGCTGACGGGTATCCTGCCGCCTGCAAGGTGGCCAGGGCCCGGTTGATGATCTGGAATGCCCCCTTCTTCCCCGCCAACCGGTCCTGAATCGCCTCGTCCCGGGAATTCAGTTTCAGGACCACCCGGACCTTTTCTTCGGCCAGAACACCGGCAAGATTTTCATCAATGCCGGAACCGTTGGTGAACATCTCAATCTCAAGCCCTTCCCGGCCGAGAAACCGGATCATCTCCACCAGATACGGATAGATGCTCGGCTCGCCGCCCAGGATGATGATCTTCCGGGCGCCAAGCTCCTTGGCCTGCAGGATGACATCTTTTATCTCCTCCCGGGAAAGTTCATTGCCGCATTCGTTACCGCCCGGCACATAACAGTACGAACAGCGAAAATTACAGATGCGGCTGAATTCGATCTCCATGGAAAGCAGCTTGCCCGCCGCCACCGCCTCGCGGATTTCCTGCTCGGTAAATTCAAGATTATATATCTGCATAGTTTTTCGTATTTCTTAGTTTAGTATTGTTCGAGATCTGTGAAACGATTCATTTTCTCCCACCGCGCCACTTCCCTTTGGTAACGCCCTTTCCAGCCGGACTTCCGCATCATCAACCAATAGCGAAGCTTCAAAAAAGGCTTGAAGAAAAAACGCCAGATAGAGGTCCAGCCCCCGCCATGCTTTCTTGCCGAGTCGGGAGGATTCCACCAGCCCAACACCACTTGGCGCTGGTACCAGAACTGATACTGGAGCTCTTCCGCATCAAGATGCTTGGTCCGCACATTGGCCCACAGGCCGGAGTATTTTTTATAATCGGTGGCATTGGTCAACAGCCCTTGCTCGATAATTTGCTGGCGCATGGCCGTCTTGGGATAGGGGGTCAGGATCTGGCAGTAGGCGGCATCCGCGCCAATGTGTTTAAAAAATTCGTAATTTTCCTTGATCGAGGCCTCGTCGTCATCCGCAAAACCGAAAATCAAGCCGCCGATAACCATCAACCCGTATTTATGGCAGTTTTCAATGGCCTTCATTGCATAGGCCGGGATATCGCCTTTGCCGGCGCTGCTCATGTTCTTGACCGAGCCGTTTTCAATGCCAAGAAACACCGAACGGAACCCTGCCGCGGCCATTTTGGCGACCATCGCCTCGTTTGTTGCCATGGACACGCAATCGGCCTGCACAACAAAGTTGAGCCCCTTATAATTCCTGGCAATGATCGCGTCACAGAGTTCCACGACCCGGGAGGGATTCAGGACCATATTGTCGTCGGTGATGAAGATCCACCTGGTCTTGCGATTATAGTAAATATCATCGATGTCGGCCAGGACGCGGCTGATGGGATAGGTCCGGAAGGTGCGGCCGTACATGTGCCGCATGGAACAGAAGTTACACGACCGCGTGCAGCCCCTGGAGGTCTCCACAAGCTCGATCTTGGAATACATGATG
>DASWIU010000320.1:0-3237 GCA_036397515.1 Desulfurivibrionaceae bacterium
CTCCTGGCCCTGCAGGATACCGAGGGCACCTGCGTCATCCGGGAGATGATCTCCCTTGCCCGGAGCAAGGGAGAGGGCTTTATCTCCTATCGCTGGCCAAAGCCGGGCTTCCCGCCCGACCAGGCGTTCGAGAAGATTTCCTTTATCAAATATCTGCCCCAGCTTGACTGTTTCATCGGTGCGGGCGAATACCCGGCAGACACCGAGGCCGAGGTCAAGGGTGAGGTGCTGGAGCGCCTTGAAAAGATGCATTTCGGCGGCGGCGAGTATATCTTTGCCGGGCAGTGGGACGGGCTTTCCCTGACCTACCCGAGCAAGGGGAGCAATATGCTCGGGGTGACCGATGTCAATGGGGTGAAGATCGTGGCGGAAGCCATTGCCCTGGCCCGGAAGGAAGGCGGTTTTTTCTGGTATGTGATGCCGAAACTGGGCGAGGAGCGCAACTCCCTGAAACTCAGCTATGTGCGCGGGGTCAAGGATTGGCAATGGTACATCGGCTCGGGAATCTATCTCGATGACCTTGAGGCGGCCAGCGTCGGGGCCAAGCGGCAGTTGCGGCACGAGATCGGCACTATTGTCGGCCTGGCCCTGCTCTTGATGTTTGCTACGCTCCTGATCGGGTTGCTGGTTGTCCGCAAAATGGCGGGAAGAATCCAACAGGCCTTTGCCGCCTTTGAGGCCTTTTTTGACAAGGCGGCCCGGGAAAAAGCGGAAATGGAGACCTCGGGCCTTTATTTTACGGAGTTCCGCTCCCTGGCCAAGGCGGCAAACCAGATGCTCGCCGAGCAGCGGGCCATGGAAGAGGGGGTGCGGAAAAGCGAGGAGAAATACCGGGTTCTGATCGAAACCACCGGCACCGGCTTTGTGAAGATGGATGGCGAGGGGAAGGTGCTGGATGCCAACCAGGAGTATGTGCGCTTGGCCGGGCACCAAAGCCTGGCCGAGATTCTTGGCCACCGGGTGTTCGAGTGGACCGCGCCCCATGATCTGGCCAGGAATCGGGCGGCCTTGGAGGAATGCCTCAGCCGGGGCTGTATCCGCCATCTGCAAGTCGATTATATCGACGGCCGGGGAGAGTCCACCCCGGTGGAACTGAACGCCACGGTGGTGCACAGCGAGGGGCAGCCGGAGGTCATTGCCATCTGCCATGACATCGGCGGGCGGAAGCACTTGGAAGAGCAGCTGCGCCAGGCCCAGAAGATGGAGGCCCTCGGCATCCTGGCCGGAGGGATCGCCCATGATTTCAACAATATTCTTGCCGCCATCATCGGCTATGCCGAGATGGCGAAGAGGAGTCTGCCCCAGGGGGCAGGCAGCGCCGGAGCCGACATCCAGCAGGTTCTCCTGGCCGGGCTGCGGGCCAAGGATCTGGTGAAGCAGATTCTCGCCTTCAGCCGGAAAAGCGGGGAGGAGCGGAGCCTGATCTCCCCCAAGCCCATTGTCAGGGAAGCGCTCAAGTTTTTGCGGGCCTCGATTCCGGCGAGCATTGAAATCCGCGAGGAGATTGACCCGGACTGCGGCACCATCCTGGCCAATCCCACCAATATCCATCAGATCGTGGTGAATCTCTGCACCAACGCCTTCCATGCCATGGAGGCGGCGGGCGGGGTGCTGACCGTGGCCATGAAAAATGTGGAGCTGGATGAGGGTGAGCTTGCCGGGGAAGATGACCTGCTGCCCGGGCCGTATGTGCTGCTCAGCGTTCGCGACACCGGGCCGGGCATGACCCCGGAGATCCTTGCCCGGATTTTTGATCCGTATTTCACCACCAAGGGGGTGGGTAAGGGCTCGGGCATGGGCTTGGCCGTGGTGCACGGGATTGTTAAAAATTATGGCGGCATGGTGCAGGTGGAAAGCGTGGCGGGCAGCGGCACGATCTTTCGCGTTTATCTGCCGCGGGTCGGCAAGGGGTCGGCTGCGGCGGAAAGCATGCAGGAATGGGCGCTTCCTTCCGGCCAGGAACGGATTCTCTATGTGGATGATGAAATAAGCATCGCCGAGATGGGCAAGGCCATGCTCTCCGGCCTTGGCTACCGGGTGACGGCCAGCATCAACCCCCTGGAGGCCCTGGAAGAGTTTCGCCGTCGGCCCGGGGAGTTCGATCTGCTGATCACCGACCAGACCATGCCCAAGATGTCCGGGGTGCAATTGGCCCAGGAGATCCGGCGGATCCGACCCGAGCTGCCGGTGATCCTCTCCACCGGCTACAGCGCGGCAATCGGCGAGGATTCGGCAGGCGGGATGGGTATCCGTTATTTCATCATGAAACCCCTGACCATGCGGATGCTGGCCGAAACGGTGCGCAAGGCTTTGGAAGGAAAAGGTGCAAGGTGAAAGGTAAAAGGCGTAAGGGGCAGGGGGGCAGTGAAAAGCAAGGAATGAGATTTTACCTTTGCTTTCAAGGCAGTTACAATCCCATTGACCCGCAGCCGAGCACCGGAGAGGCTGCCGAAAAAGGGCTTTGCACTGTTTGAGGCGCAGCCGAGTTTGCAAAGCCCCGGCAGCATCGAGGAGCACAGGGCATCCCGCCTTTGGCGGGACAAGGGGCACGGGGGCCCTTTCTTTGGTTCGTTTCTTTGGGCAAGCAAAGAAATGAACAGAAGAATAAAGAATCATCGGGTTACTGAGATTGCGTGGTACGCAGGAAATGAAAAGTAAAAAAGGGCAAAGAATCATGATCCTTGAGCAAAGGCAGGGCTGCCGGTAATGGTGAAAGAAAAGATTGCGTATGTCTGCCGCACCTGCAACGGGGTGTTCAGCAAATGGGCCGGGCAGTGCGAAGGCTGCGGCGCCTGGGACACCCTGGCCGAGCAGCAGCCGTCGTCCATGGCGGCCAGCCGTTTCCAGGGCTATTCCGGCTCCCTGGCCCAGGTGCAGACCATGGCCGAGGTGGGCAAGGACGAGCTGGTCCGTTTTTCCACCGGCATGGGTGAGCTGGACCGGGTGCTGGGCGGCGGTCTGGTGCCGGGCTCGGTGGTGCTCATCGGCGGCGATCCGGGGGTGGGCAAGTCCACCGGGTTGCTCCAGGTCTGCTGCAACCTCAGCCTCACCCGCAAATGTCTCTATGTGACCGGCGAGGAGTCGCTCCAGCAGATCGCCATGCGGGCCAGGCGGCTCGGCCTGCCGGATCAGGCCCTCCTTTTGCTGGCCGAAACCAGGGTGGAGGATATCTGCGCCACGGCGCTCAAGGAGCAGCCCGAGGTCATGGTGATCGATTCCATCCAGACCATGCAGGTG
>DASWIU010000321.1:0-2798 GCA_036397515.1 Desulfurivibrionaceae bacterium
AAGAGCGTCTTGCCGGCAAAGCGGTAAAACGCCCGGCAGCCCGCAAGCTGGCGCGCTGAAAATGCCGCGTCTCGAACTGGCTCCGGAGGTGGGGGACGATTTTGACCGCATCCTCGATCATCTTGCCCAATATCAGGTTGAAAATCCTGGGTCACGCATTCGGGAGATCATCGAGGCGATCAACGTGCTGGCGCACAGCCCCCTGATGGGCCGCCCCGCGAAGAATGACAAGCGGGAACTGGTGATCGGCCGCCGTTCGCACAGCTATGTTGCCCTGTACCGCTACGTTGTCGAAGTCGATACCATCTTTGTCCTTGCCGTGCGCAGCCAGCAGGAAGCAGGCTATGCGAAGTCCGGCCTGAAGGACGACAAGCCATGAGATACCCCCTTGCCATCGAACAGCATAGGTAACTTCGTAAGTAGAAGGTTTTTAGAGGAATGATGGAAAGACCTTTTTACACCTGGGACGGCGATGTTCTGGTCCTCAATATCCTCGGGACTCCCAATGCCAAGAAAGATGCCATCGGCAAGGTAAAGGGCCATCAACTCTGCGTCAGCGTCAAGGCGGTGCCGCGGGCGGGAAAGGCGACCGACTATATGGTGCGCTTCCTGGCGGAGGAGTTCGGGGTTTCGGTGCGTGATATCGAGGTCGTGACCGGCAGGATGAATGTCAATAAGGTGCTGAGGATCAAGTCTCCCCAGCGGCTGCCAGGGGTTATCGGGCAGCAGAAATTGTTTTAGTCTCTCAATCACCCGAGGACAAATAGGGACATCCCCGGTCTTCCGGAAGGAGGGCAGCGACCCTGCCCTGCCCACCCGGCGCGGCGAAACCAAAGGCGCAACAGGGCTGCCGCCTTGCCAACTTGCCAAAAAATGACAATTGATTTATGATGCCGCAAACCAGGTCCTTGCAACCTACCATTATGGGGGCTTCACCAGTTTCAGCATGGGCAGTGTGCACCGCGCGGAAAACGCACACGATTTCAAGATGAATCCCGGTGAGATGAACGGTACAAGCAAACCATGAAAAATTCCGCCCCCTCCCACAACGCTCTTTAATCCTCTGCGGTTGCACCTTCTTTTCTCTCGCTCCAATCGGCAAAACCCGGGGCCTCTCTGTTTGTACTCTCGGCTGTCTCTAGAAAATCACACGAAACCAGGCATAGGAGATACGGATGTTTAACGATCTAAAAAATATTATCCACCACATAGTAATCACGGCCTTGAGCGCCACCATTGCCCTCTCCCTGCCGTACACGGGCAAATTCATTGCGGACAATTATCTTGTCTACTGGGCACGGATCGAAAGCGAGAAGGTATTTCTCATTTCAATGGAAATTGCCGTTGCCGTCTTGCTGATCATTTTCTTTAATTTTTTGGGCAAGAGCTGGAAAGACCGAAAATTCTCGGAAATGGCGCAGAAGGATATGGGCCTTGTTCTTGTGGCGCATACCGACAATCTCCAGACAAGAAAAAAAATACAACAGCTCAAGGATCAACACGGACAGGCAAAGGATGCGCTGATCATCGGCTCAACGGGGGGCAATACCTTTGTAAACCCGGAGGGCGACCTGCACCGGGTTTTGCAGAATTGCCGTGAAGCAAAAATTATTCTCCTGAACCCCTTCAGTGAAGGAGCCTTCACCCGGGCAAAGTGTATCCCCGACCCAGACATTACCCTTGAGCATTTCAAAGAGCAGCTCACAAAAAGCATCGATTTTCTCAAGAGTCTCAATTCTCCGCAAAGAATAATCCGCTTGAAGCTCTACGAAGAGACGCCCTTGTTTAAGCTGGCGGTCCTCGGCGATTATGTCTTCATGAAGTATTACCATGCCGATGTGCACATAAAGGAGATGCCTGAATATATCTTCAAACATTCGCCGAACCACGGCAATCTGTTCCATCCCTTCTATCAGATTTTTCTTTCGAAATGGCGCGATTCGAATCTGCCGGAATATGATTTCGAAACAGATGAGCTGGTACGCCGGGATGCCTCCGGAAAGGAGATTATCCGGGTAAAATTCAGCGAGCTGACTTTTACCTCGTCATCCGCGGGTGAGGAGGGAAGCAAAACAACGGGGAGTTAGTCCCGGCTTGGCCACCCCCTGCCTTTTTGCCAGGCCAGCCGCACCGGCCGTGAATCGTGCTGACGTCGCAAAACGGGAAAAACCCAATGGGTCCGTGACACCAAATCTAATGGTTGCCAAGCTGCAACCGCTGTAATCGCTGCTTTTTGCGATTTCAACAATCTTGGCGCCTTGCGCGAAGAGGGCTTTTCTTCCCCTGTAAACGCTGGTATAGAGAGAAATACAATTCATGTATCAGCCGGTTGAGCATGATTTCCCGAAGCACTCAAAAATATCAACGGCCGTCACCCCGGCGAAGGCCGGGGTCCAGAAAACCATGGGCCTGGATTCCGGCCTCCGCCGGAATGACGAATTCAAATTAAAAAACCACGACATAAAGCCGCAGGCTGCACCGAGATGCACCCCCTCTGTCTGCGACTGACCAAATAGAGGAAAACCATGATCATCACCCCCGTTACCACCACCTCCGCCCGCGGCACAGAGATTCTGGCCGGCTTGCGCGACCGCTTCCAGCCGGCCGACAGCGGTTGCCGGCAGGCCGTGACCGACATCCTCGCCGACATCCGCCAGCGCGGCGACGAAGCGCTGATCGAATACATCCGCAAGTTCGATGCGCCGACCATGAGCGCAGCCCAGCTCCAGGTAAGCGACGAGGAGCTGCACGAGGCCATGACCGCGGTGGATGATGATTTTCTCGACACCCTGGAACTC
>DASWIU010000322.1:0-3537 GCA_036397515.1 Desulfurivibrionaceae bacterium
GCCAGCGTCATCGCCATCCTGGTGCTGATCGTCCGGGTGACCCTGCCGCTTTTCCAGCCGGCCGACGCCGAAATCATCCACCGCGTGGCCGCTGCGTCGGGGCAGGCCCCTGTTCTTGCCGTGGGCATGGACGACACCCAGGAAGTGGGCTTTACCCTGGACAACACCGGACTTTTCTCCTTTTACGATCTCGCCTCGGGCAAGACCTTTTTCACCGCCCCCGCCTCCACCCGCAAGGCCAAGGTGCAATCCGTGGAGAGCAACAAGAACAATGTCTTCGCCCTCCTCTGGGAGGACAGCAGCGTCACCGTCGCCCAGGTGGACTTCCGGCTGCTCTATGACGAGTTCGGCCAGCGAACCGTGCAGCCGGAGATCAGCCAACTGGGCGAATATCCCGCCCGGCGCTATCCGGCCCCGGTCAAGAGCATGATGGTCCGCGCCCACGAAGGGCGGCTGACCCAGGTGGCGCTCCTGGCAAACAACCGCTTCCAGATAGATCATGAGGCTGTCACCACCAATATTTTGGGCGAGGAAACGAAAGAGACTTTTTCTTTTCTGATCACCGAGGAACTGCCGGGCACAATCACCGCCTTCACCTTGGACGAGAAGGGCTCTGCCCTCTTTGCCGGCACCGATACCGGCAGCCTGTTGCGCTGGAATCTGGGGGAAAACGAGAGCGCCGAGCGCACCGACAATGTGGTGGCTGTCCAGGAAAATAAGGGCATCACCGCCCTGGCCATGGTTTTCGGCGATATCTCCGTGGCGGTGGGCGATGCCGCCGGCGGTCTCGCCACCTGGAGCCAGGTCTGGACCGGGGAAGGAGACGACCGGGCGCGGAGGCTCCGCAAAACCCATACCCTGACCAGCCATCGAGCCCCGGTGGAGAGCATCATCTCCTCCCGCCGCTCCAAATCCCTGGTCAGCCTCGGGGCAGACGGCAAAACCCATTTCGATCATATGACCAGCGAAAAACATCTGCTGGATCTTGAGCCCGCCCTGACCATGGCGGGCATCTCCGGCCAGGGCAACGGCCTGATCGGTCTTGATTCGCGCAACAATCTTACCGTCTGGCGGGTCGATGCCCCCCACCCGGAGATCAGCCTGAAAACCCTGTTCGGCAAGGTCTGGTACGAAAGCTACGACAAGCCGGAGTATGTCTGGCAATCCTCCTCCGCCTCCGACGATTTCGAACCGAAATTAAGCCTGGTGCCGCTGCTCTTCGGCACCATCAAGGGCACCCTCTACGCCATGATCTTTGCCGTGCCGCTCGCCATCTTCGGCGCGGTCTACACCAGCCAGTTCAGCACCGCCGCCTTTAAAAAGACGGTCAAACCGGTGGTGGAGATCATGGCCTCGATCCCCTCGGTGGTCATCGGCTTTCTCATCGCCCTCTGGCTGGCGCCCATCGTGGAAAAGGCCATTCTGGGCGTGATCCTGAGTGTGCTGCTCCTGCCGCTGATCTTCATCGCGATCATGGCCGTGCTCAGGCCATTTTATAAAACGCCCACCCTGCAGAACTTCTGCAACGGCCATGAGTTTCTGCTGCTGGTGCCGGTCATTCTTCTGACCGCGGCCCTGGCCATGGGGATCGCGCCCTTCGTCGAGCAGCTGCTCTTTGCCGGCGACTTCAAGCAATGGCTCTACAACGACTTGGGGTTGCGCTACGATCAGCGCAACTGCATCATCATCGCCTTCGGCCTCGGCATCGCGGTGATCCCCATCATCTTTTCCATCACCGAGGACGCCATCTCCAATATCCCGCCCAGCCTGACCGCCGCCTCCCTGGCCCTGGGCGCCAGCCGCTGGCAGACGATCTGGCGGGTGGTGCTGCCCTCGGCCAGCCCCGGCATCTTTGCCGCGATCATGATCGGCTTCGGCCGGGCGGTGGGGGAAACCATGATCGTGCTCATGGCCACCGGCAACACCCCCATCCTCGACTGGTCGATCTTCAACGGCATGCGGACCCTGTCGGCCAACATCGCCGTGGAGATCCCGGAAGCGCCGCTGGGCGGCACCCTGTACCGGGTACTGTTCCTCTGCGCCTCCATGCTCTTCGCCCTGACCTTTGTGGTGAACACCGGGGCGGAGCTGGTCCGCGAACGGTTGCGGAAGAAATACGGGCGGTATTAAAAAATGATCGCCACGAAATCCACGAAAGAACACGAAAGATGCTTTTTAATCTGGTTATTTGCTTCGACAATTAAGGTCATGCCCGAATGTTTTAATCGGGCATCCATACCCTTTTGATTCCCGCCTTCGCGAGAATAACAATTCAGATATTTAATTGTCGGAGCAATACATAGTCCTTTTTCGTGGTTTTCGTGGATTTCGTGGCAAAATTCTGTTGTTTGGAGAAAATATCATGACCAAAAAATTCTGGCGGCAGGGAGAGCCGTTCGTCTGGGCCACGGGCCTGGCCCTTTCCCTGATCCTCTTCCTGACCCTGCTCCTTTTCTATGTCGTGCTGGCCAACGGCCTCACGGTCTTCTGGCCGAAAAAGGTCGCCCTGGCAACCCTGGCCGACGGCCGGCAGCTGCTCGGAGAGATCGTTCAGGAAGAGGCCATCCCCCACAGCGAAAAGAAGCGGCTCCAATTCAAGATCGGCAACCGGGACCTCTACGGCCTTGATTTCAAATGGGTGGATATCTCCGAGATCACCAGCCTCAGCTATCCCAAAGAGGTCCAGGTGCTGGAGCGCCAGGAGTACGGCAATTTCTACGGCTTTTTGAGCGAGCTTGAGGTCAAGGGGATCGCCCCGCCCGCTTCCGGCTCCAACAGCCTGGCCCAGACCATTGCGGCCCTGGACAACCGAAAAAACGAGGTGCGTCTCCTGGGCAAGAAGATCGCCAACCTCAACCGGCGGGTGGAGCTGATCGACCATCGCTTGGCCACCGCCCTCTATAACAAGGAAGAAGGCACCCCCGCCCTGGCCGCCCTCAAGGGCGAGAAGAGCGGGCTCAAGACCGAGTTCGAGGCGCTGGTCACCATCCTCGGCGAGAAATCCGCGGCCCTGGCCACCAATCAGGCGATCTTCACCGATGCCAACGGCCGGCCCAAGGCCGTAGCCCTGGCCAACATCGTCCGCGCCTACCAGCCCAACAATATGTCGCTTCTCGCCAAGTGCGGCTATTACCTGGAGCGGCTGCGGGAACTGTTCTTCGACGAACCCCGGGAATCGAACACCGAGGGCGGGCTCTTCCCGGCCATCTTCGGCACCGTCATGCTGATCTTTCTCATGTCCATCCTCTCCTTTCCCCTGGGGGTGCTGGCCGGCATCTACCTGCGCGAATACGCCAAGGACGGCTGGCTGGTGAAGATGGTCCGCATCGCGGTCAACAACCTGGCCGGCATCCCCTCCATCGTCTACGGCATCTTCGGCCTGGGCTTTTTTGTCTACGGGATCGGCGGCGGCATCGACCAGTTGTTTTTCCCGGAACGGCTGCCCACCCCGACCTTCGGCACCGGCGGCATCCTCTGGACCAGCCTGACCCTGGGGCTGCTCACCGTGCCGGTGGTGATCGTGGCCACCGAAGAGGC
>DASWIU010000323.1:0-8666 GCA_036397515.1 Desulfurivibrionaceae bacterium
AGGCCCGGGCCGCCTATTTAATAGGGCAACATTTTTTCAGATGTGGTGCAGCGGTGCCGCGGATCTACGGTTTTGCCGAGGAATGCGGCCTGATCCTCTGCGAGGACCTGGGCGACACCAAACTCCATGATCTGGTTCTCCGGCAGGGGGCACAGGCGGAGGAGGTGGAGGCCTACTACCAGCAGGCCCTGGCCGCCTTGGCCCATTTGCAGACCGAGACCCGCCATGGCTTTCAGCCGGACTGGTGTTGGGATACCCCCCGCTATGACCGGGCACTCATGCTGGCCAGGGAGTCCGGCTATTTCCGGAAGGCCCTGTGCGAGGATTTTTTGGGGATAAACGATTTGCCCCAAGGGCTTGACCGGGAGTTTGTCTTTCTGGCGGAGCGGGCCGCGCAGGAGCCCGCCGATTTTATTTTGCACCGGGATTTTCAGTCGCGCAACCTCATGGTATGTGAGGGGAAAATCAGAATTATTGATTTTCAGGGTGCCAGACTGGGGCCGTTGGGGTATGATCCCGCCTCCCTGCTCATCGATCCCTATGCCGGTTTGTCATCAGACCGGCAGCAGGCCCTCCTCGGTTGCTACCTGGATGCCCTTGCCGCTCATATTCCCCTTGACCGGGGACGGTTCCTTGAGGGATATTATTACATGGCTCTGCAGCGTAACCTGCAGATTCTGGGAGCTTTCGCCTTTCTCTCGAAAAACCGGGGGAAACAGTTTTTTCGGCAGTTCATCAAGCCAGCCGCCACCACCCTCCACGAACACCTGGCTGCGCCGCAGGGGCGGGATTTTCCCTGCCTGCGCGCGGTGGTGGAGCAGGCGATAAATCTATTGGAAGCCGTTGCTTGAAACTAGCCGCGCAAGCGGCGACGGTCATTTTGTAACGGCTCCTGAAACCAACACGGAAATCTATAACTCCCATGCAGACCCGATACCCCATAGTTGCCCTGGTCGGCCGACCCAATGTCGGCAAGTCGAGCCTTTTCAATAGATTCGCCAAGCACCGCAAAGCCATTGTCGACCCCACCCCCGGCGTAACCCGTGACCGTCATTATGAACAGGTGACCATCGAGGAGCGGACTTTTATCCTGGTTGACACCGGAGGCATCGAGGGCGACGGGCGGGAAATGATGGCCGGCTTGATCCGCGAGCAGACCATGCAGGCCATGCGGGAGGCGGACGTGATTCTCTTCCTGCTGGACGGCAAGGAAGGGGTGCTGCCGGAAGATTACGAGGTGGCCGATTATCTGCGGCGGACGGAAAAACCGGTCCATTTTCTGGTCAACAAGGTGGACAGCCCGGAGTTGGAGCAAAAGCTCATTCCCCAATTTTACGAGCTGGGGGTGGACAGGCTCTGGCCGGTTTCCGCGGCGCACGGCTACGGGGTCAAACTGTTTTTCGAGACCCTGCTCGAAACCTTGCCGGTTTTTCCCGAATCCCAAGACATCCCGCCGGATACCATCAGCCTGGCCTGCCTGGGGCGGCCCAATGTGGGAAAATCTTCCCTGATCAACCGGCTGCTTGGCGAAGAGCGCATGGTGGTCTCCGATATCCCGGGCACCACCAGGGATTCGGTGGACACCCTGCTCACGGTCGGCAAACAGCCGTATCTGCTCATCGATACGGCAGGGATCAGGCGTAAGGGCAAGGTCCAGGAAAAACTGGAGAAATTCAGCGTACTCCAGGCCCTGGGCGCTCTGGAGCGCTGCGACGTGGTGCTGATTTTGATCGACGCGGGCGAAGGGATCACCGAGCAGGACACCAAGGTGCTGGGCTATGCCTTTGAACGGGGCAGGGCCTGTCTGATTCTGGTGAACAAGTGGGACCTGCTCCACGGGGAGGCGAAGCGGCAGAAACAGTTGCTGGAGGAGATCGCCCGGGCAACGAGTTTTGTCGAATATGCCCCGGTGCTCAAGATTTCCGCCCTTACCGGCGCCGGGATCAAGCAATTACTGCCCACGGTGGCGAAGATGTACAAGCAGTATTGCGGCACCTTTTCAACCGGCAAGCTCAACCGGATCTTGCAGGATGCGTTGGAGGGCCATAATCCGCCCATGCACCAGGGCCGCCGTCTCAAATTCTACTATACGACCCAGATTTCCTCCAAGCCGCCCACCTTTATCGTCTTTACCAACTATCCCAAAGGGGTGCATTTTTCCTATCTCCGTTACCTGCTGAACCAGTTCAGGGCCGGGCTCAAGCTGGATGCCATCCCCATCAAGATTATCCTCAAGGAACGGCAGCGCAAGGAATATGGCTAAAGGTAAGCTGCCGGGCAAGAATCTCGGGTTGTTGCGTCCCAATGGGAAAGGGCTGAGTGGTGCCTTAACCCTGGCGATCGAACATGCCGGATGCGCCCAGCACCTTGCCTTGCAGGAAGACGCCTGGCGTTTTTTTGCCTCCCGCCTGACC
The DNA here is from genome assembly GCA_036397515.1 of Desulfurivibrionaceae bacterium. Taxonomy (GTDB): domain Bacteria; phylum Desulfobacterota; class Desulfobulbia; order Desulfobulbales; family Desulfurivibrionaceae; genus Thiovibrio. The sequence continues at coordinate 2,415 of DASWIU010000323.1, forward strand.
GAGGGCCTTGCCGATTTTCTCAAGCCGGATGGCGGCAGCCAAGAAGGTCCGGAGCCGGACAGCCCGGCGGCCGCTCCCCCTCTTTCCCAGGATATCCCCGCCGCGCTTGGCCGGGAAGCGGTCCGGATCTTCCGGCAGGAGGCCTTGCCCTTTGCCGACTTCTTCTCTTTTTTGAAATGCCTCCGGAGGACCGTGCTCAACGAGCCTTCCCTGCCGGCTCGGCGCCAGCCGGACTGCGCCTCATTTTTTGACTATCTCGAAACCGCGGCCGCCGGCCAGTGGCTCAAGGAAGAGACCAACTCGGCCCAGCATAGGCTCCGCGAGGCAAGATATTTTATCCTCGATGAGAAAAGACGCTATGCGGCCATCTTCCACCGGATGGCCGAGCCGGCCTGTATTATCGATCAGCAGGGCTGCCTGCTCGATGTCAATGATGCCTTTGCGGATTTTTTCAAGACGCCGGGCGAGACGCTCCTTGGCAAGCCGTGCTCCCAGTTGTTCGGGCCGGCTGCCTGCAAGGCCTGTGCGCTTGAAAAAAGTCTGGCCAGGCATGGTTCCTTTGCCAATATCGAGGTTGCCCTCTCGGTTGGCGGGGAGACCCGGACGGTTTTGATAAACGGCGCTTCCCTGGGCCGGGTGCGCGGCGTCCCCGGCGGCATTGTCATCCTGCAGGATGTCACCGCGCAACGGCGCATAGCCCAGGCCCTGAGGGAAAGCGAAGAGCAGTTCCGCAGCCTGGTGGAAAATATGCCGGATGTCACCTGGCGGGCGGATGCAGAGGGGATGCTGGTCTATGTCAGCCCCAATGTCCGAAGAATCTGCGGCTACGAGCCGGGTGAACTGCTTGGCCAGAGTCTGTTCAGCCGCGTGCATCCCAAGAACCTTGCCGAGGTCCGGAAGCGATACGGGCTGCTTTTTGCCAAGGGCAAGGAATTTTCCCTCCGCTACCGGCTGCGTCATAAAAACGGGAAATGGCTCTGGGTTCATGACCGGGCCAGGGCTACCGGCGCCTATGCCAACGGGGTTTTTGCCGATATCACCAAGCTTCAGAAAATGGAAAAGGAGCTTCAGGAATATCGGGACTGGCTCGAAGATTTGGTTGATGAAAGGGCGCAGGAGGTAAAATCCGTCAATGCCCAGCTCCTGCTGGAAGTGGCTGAGCGCCAGCAGGCGCAGCAGGAGTTGGAACGACTGGCGGCAAGCCTCAAGCGTTCCAATGCCGAGCTGGAACAGTTTGCCCATGTGGCCTCCCACGATATGAAAGAGCCGCTGTTGCTGATCATCGCCTTTGCCGAACGGTTGCTGGCCAGATGGCCGGAAAAATTCGACGGCAAGGCGGGCGAATATCTCGGGCGGATTCTCAAGGCCGGCCGGCAGCTGCGGGAGCTGGTGGATGATATCCTGCAGCTTTCCAAGGTGCGCAGCAGCGAGCATCCCTTCGGGGCGGTGGAACTTGATGAGCTTCTGCGGGAGGTGCTGGGTGATTTTGAAGAGAAGATCAGGCAGGCGCAGGGAAATGTCGGGGTGGGCTCTCTTGCGGCCATAGAGGGCGACAGGATCCAGCTCCGCCAGCTTTTTCAGAACCTCATCGCCAACGCCCTGAAATACCGGCGGAAAAATCTCCCCCCCGTGATTGAGATCAAGGGCAGAACGCTGCCGGGCAAGATCTATGAAATCACGGTGCAGGACAACGGCATCGGTTTTGAGGAAAAATACGCGGAGCGGATTTTTCAGCCCTTTGTCCGGTTGCATGGCCGGCATGAATATGAAGGGACCGGCATCGGCCTGGCAACCTGCGAAAAAATAGTCGCCCGGCACGGCGGCAGGATCATTGCCAAAAGCAGGCCCGGCGAGGGCTCGATTTTCATCATCCAATTACCCCTTGCCCAGCGCAAACGGCGGTAAACCGCATTTTTTTGATCCGTGAGGTTTCGAGCCCTGCGTTCCTCCGGAGCCTCGCTTCGCTCCCAACACAAAGACGCAGTCCTCCCTTTTGCCGCCGGTTTTTTATCTGAAAAAGTGCTTCCTTCCAGGCCCCTCTTTGGGTATGCTGTACCATATGTGGTGGTGGTGCATGCGGTTGGTGCGCCATATCGTGTTTTATTTCCGTGACAATCAAGATATTTACCCAAGGGGTGCCCGATGGAGTTACCAATCAGTTTTGATGAAGCGCTGCAGGAGTGGGAGCGTTTTGAAGAGTATCTGGTCCAGGCCAGGTACGCTATCCGCAACAATAAGACCGGGGTGCCCATGGAAAAAGACATGGCCCAGGTGCTGTTGCGCATCAGCAAGCAGTTCAAGCATCCGGCAGTGGCCAAGGCCCTGATCCACGGCACCATCATTACGGCCACCCCCTTTCTGATGAACGGCGGCAACCCCTATACCCGCCGGGCCGGCTATTATTCCTGCTATCCCCTGGGCGACGTGGAAGATTCCACCGACGCGATCTTCGACATGGAGCGCGATCTGGTCAGCATCTTCCAGCATGCGGGCGGCGGCGGCATTGACGTGACCAATATCCGGCCCAAGGGCACCATCGTCGACAACGGCCAGGGGCTCGCCTCCGGGCCGGTTTCCTTTGCCAAGGGGTTTTCCCACCTCTCCGAGCGCATCAGCCAGGGCGGCAAGCGGCGGGGCGCCCTGATGATCCAGGCAAACTGGGATATCAAGGACGTCAAGGAGTTCATCACCTTCAAGGGGGAGAATCCCGGCCGGTACAGCGGTTGCAACGTCTCCCTCAATGTCACCGACGAGAAGTTCTGGGAGGATGAGGAGCTCCTCACTCTGGTGGCCGAGTACATCTGGAAATCCGGCGACCCCGGCCTCCTCTTTACCCAGAAAAGCCTGGCCAACACCCCGGTGCTGGCCAAGCATAATCCGGTGTTTTCCAACCCCTGCGGGGAATATCTTTCCACCAAGGATACGGCCTGCAACCTGCTCACCGTCTGCCTGCCCAAGTGCCTGCAGGAGGACAAGGGCAAGTTTTTCGACGGGGTTTTCGAGGCGGCCCGGCTCGCGGCCCTCGCCGGCAACGAGATCCTCGACCTGGGCGGCTTTCCGCCCATTGAGCGGATCAAGGCCAACACCCTCAAGTTCAGGCCCATCGGCATCGGCTTTACCGGCCTGCACCATGCCATGAACCATTTTGGCGTTTCCTATGCCGACGAGCACGAGGCGCCGCTCTTTGCCAAGGCGACCCAGTTGGTCTTGATGCTGGGCTCCATGCAGGGCAGTCTCGATTATGCGGAATTCATCAAGAAGGAGGGCAAGCAGAAAAAGCTCACCCCCCAGGAATGGAACATGACCTATGTCGATAAGATCGACAGCGAGTCCCTGGCCTTCATTGAGTCGGACATGCCCGACAAGGCCCGGTGGCGCAAGCGGACCAGCGATATCTTCGCCACCCTGCGCAAGCTCGGCGGCCTGTATAACTCGGTGACCACCTCCCAGGCCCCCACCGGCTCGATCTCCCAGTTGATGCGGGTGGCCTGCACCGGGGTGGAGCCCTATTTCTCCATGATTCAGCGCCGCAAGGTCAAGGATGTGGATGATTCCTGGAAGGAGTTCATCCTCGTGCCCCTGGAATTTTACCAGTACGAGGAAGAGAAGCTGGAATGGATTGCCGACCAGACCGCGCACAAGATCGAGCCCTACCAGCAGATCCGAATTCTGGAGGCCTGCCAGGCCTTCAACCATACCGCGGTTTCCAAGACCATCAACCTGCCCGCCGACACCACGGTGGCCGAGATCAAGAATATCCTCCACTACGCCCGGAAGAGCAATCTCAAGGGGATCACCATGTTCCGTGATTCCTCCATGGAAGGGGTGTTGAGCGATCATGGTTCCAAGCTGGAGGCGAGCTGCGAATTCTGCGACATGGACGTGCGCAGCGGCAGCACCTACAAATTCAGGGGGCCGGCCCCGCTCTATATCACGGCCAACAAGGGGGGGGAGGGGCATGTGCGCGAGGTTTTCCTCAATACCACCAAGTCCGGCTCGACCCTGCACGGCATGAGCGAGGCCCTGGGCCGGGTTATCTCCGTGGCGCTCCAGCATGATTATCGGCTGGTGGGCAAGATCGCCCGGACCCTGGAGGATATCTCCTCCGACGGCGCCTGGACCAGCGCTTCGCTGGGCCGGTGCTATTCCATTCCCGCGGCCTTGGCCAAGGTTCTCGACAAGAGCGGCGAAGGCGAGGTGGAGCAGGATCCGGAGCCGTACGCCGAGCCTTCCTCCTATGCCTCCTGCCCGGCCTGCGGCAAGATCAGCCTGCGGCGCAGCGGCGGCTGCAACCAGTGCATGAGCTGCGGCTATTCCTCCTGCTGAACGGACAGGCGGCGATTTGATGCGATCCGGTCCCCAGCAAGGCAGATACAACAAGGCGGTCATGGCGTTCATGGCCGTCTTGTTTTTTTTCATGGCCCTGGGCGATACCATCATCGCCCGCCACCAGCGGAATTTCCTGTTTTCCCGGGCGGAGGATCAGGCCCACCGCGATCTGCAATTGATGGCGGCCAATTTTCTTGAGCCGCTCCTCAAATATGATTACGCCTGGATAAACGGCTTTGTCCAGCGGTGGGGCGAGGATCACCAAGAGGTGGTGCGTCTGGCCGCCGTGGATGCAGCGGGCCGGGAGCTGGTCGTCTTCAGCCGCCCCCAGGAAGGGGCCCGGGCCTTTCTGGTGGAAGAGGATCTTCTTTTTCAGGGCAAGCAGCTGCTGACCCTGCGGATGGAGTCTTCCTCCGGCGAGGTGGACGGCCTCCTGCGCAAGCTCCACTGGCAGCTGGGGCTTGCCTCCTTTCTCCTCACGGCCATCGCCGGGATTGTCCTCTGGTTCACCTTGCGCCGTATCGCCCTCGCTCCCCTGGAAAGAGAAATCGAGCTGCGTCTGGAAACGGAGCGGAAACTGGCCACGGCCCACCATCAGCTGGAGGAGCGGGTCCGGGAGCGGACCATCGATCTGGAGGACGCCAATCTCCTGTTGCAGCGGGAGGTTCTCGAACGTCATGCCGCGGAAGAGCAGTTTGCCCGGCTGCATCGGGAGTACGAGCTGATCCTGAATTCCGCCGGGGAAGGGATCTACGGCCTGGACACCGAGGGGAGCATCACCTTTGTCAATTCGGCGGGCTTGCAGATTCTGGGCTATGAGGAAACGGAATTGATCGGCCGCCATCTCCATGATTTCCGGCATCATGTGCGCTGGGACGGCGAACCCTATGCACGGGAGGATTGCCCGGTGTGCGCGGCCTATGCCGAGGGGAAGAAAAACCAGGGGGAAGAGAGCTACTTTTCCAGAAAGGACGGGACTGTTTTTCCGGTGGAGTTTGTCGGCTCCCCCCTGGTGGAGGGCGACAGGGTCATGGGTACGGTGGTGGTCTTTGAAGACATCACCGTGCGCAAGCAGGCCGAGCACGATCTGCTGGGGCTGACCGAGACCCTGGAACGGCGGGTCTTGGAGCGCACCGTCCGCCTGGATGCCGCCAACCTGGAATTGCGGGAAACCCTGGGTCAGCTGGAGCAAACCCAGGCCCAGCTGGTGCAATCCGGGAAAATGGCCGCCCTGGGCGATCTGGTGGCCGGGGTTGCCCATGAGATCAACACCCCGGTGGGCGTGGGCGTTACGGCGGCCTCGCATCTGGAAAGCGAAACCAGGGAGATCGCAGTACTCCATGGGGAAGGGCGCATGAAGCGCGGCGATCTTGACCGGTATCTTGCACTCTGCCAGGAGGCCGCCAAGTTGATCCTTTCCAACCTCAACCGGGCGGCGGAGCTGATCCGCAGCTTCAAGCAGGTGGCGGTGGATCAGTCCGGGGAGGGGCGCCGGACCTTTCGGGTCAAGGAGTATCTGGCCGAGGTCTGCCTGAGCCTGAGGCCGGTGTTGAAGCACAGCGGCCATCGCCTGGAGATCTCCTGCCCCGAGGATCTGGAGTTGAACAGCTATCCCGGAGCCTTTTCCCAGATCGTCACCAATTTCATCACCAACTCCTTGACCCATGCCTACGAGGAGGATGAGGTCGGCTCCCTGCTTTTTGATATCGGCTTGCAGGGCGGCAATGTTCTCTTCCGCTACACCGACGACGGCAAGGGCATGACCGAGGATCAGGTCAACCAAGCCTTTGATCCTTTTTTCACGACCAACCGGAAAAAAGGAGGGAGCGGTTTGGGGTTGCATATCGTATATAATCTGGTAACCCAGAAGTTGCTGGGGACAATCACCTGTGAAAGCAAGCCGGGGAAGGGGACCTCCTTTGT
>DASWIU010000324.1:0-2676 GCA_036397515.1 Desulfurivibrionaceae bacterium
ACCAGCGGGTGGGCGGAAACCCGCGAGGCGACCATGCCCATCTCCGGGGTGCGGATGGCTTGGGAAACGTCCTCGCCATTGACCACCACCCGCACATCGTCATCGCCGTTGGGGACAAGGGTCAGCTCGATTCCAGCCAAACATTTTTTCAGCGCGGCGGTGTCGGCCAGGTCAATCCCCTGCCGTTCCAGCGCCAGCCCAACGGCCCGGTACATGGCGCCGGTGTCCAGATAGGTAAAATGGAGTTTCGCAGCCAGCCCCCGGCTGATCGTGCTTTTCCCCGCGCCCGAGGGGCCGTCGATGGTGACGATACCCTTGGGGTCAAGCACGCTCCACCTCGTTCAGCGCCACGGCCAGGGCCTTGATGAAGCGCTTGTTTTCCGCGGGCAGCCCCACGGTGATCCGGATATAGGTCGGGTAGCCGTAGGCGTTCATGGGCCGGACGATGACCCCCTGGTGGAGCAGGGCTTCATAGAGCTTCTTGCCGTCGGCCTTGACATCGATGAGGAAAAAGTTGGTCTGGGAAGGAAAGGGTCGGCAGCCGAGTTTTTCCACCTCGCTGCTCAGCCAACCAATCCCCTCCCGGGTAAAGGCGATGGTTTTCTCGTAATGCTCGTCATCGCTCAAAGCGGCCAAGGCGCCTGCCTGGGCCGGGAGATTGACGTTGAACGGCTGCCGGACCCGGTGCAGATAGTCGGCAATGTCGGCGTGCATCAGGCCATAGCCCACTCTTAAGCCCGCCAGGCCATAAGCCTTGGAAAAGGTGCGCAGGGCCACCACCGGCACCCGGTGCTTGAGATAGTCCCGGGCGTCGAGCCGCAGCTCCGGTTCGACAAAATCCACATACGCCTCGTCGAGAGCGACGATCACCTGATCCGGCACCCGGTCGAGAAAGGCTCCAAAGGCCTCGTTGCTGAACACCGTGCCGCAGGGGTTGTTGGGGTTGTCGAGAAAGATGAGCCGGGTTTTTTCCGTGATCTGCCGGGCAATGGTGTCCAGGTCATGGTGCATGTTGACCAGCGGCACCACCCGGTTGACGCCGCCCTGGGCCTGGACCGCCTTCTGGTAGACGAGAAAGGTGGGCTGGCTGGTGATCACCTCTTCGCCCGGAGCGAGAAAGGCGGCGATCAGCAGCTGGATGACCTCGTTGGAGCCGTTGCCGAATACCAGCTGGTTCGGGGAGACACCGATCTTTTCGGCCAGGGCCTGGGCCAGGTAGTAGCAGCTGCCGTCTGGATAGCGGTGCAGGTTTTTCAGGCTGTCGGTCACCGCCGCCACCGCCTTGGGCGACGGGCCCAGGGCGTTTTCATTGGAGGCCAGCTTGATGGAGCCGCTGATGCCGTACTCGCGCTCCAGCTCTTCCAGGGGCTTGCCCGGCGGATAGGGGATGAGGCTGGCGATGTTGTCGCGGACAGGGAGTTTCATGGGCTAAAATCCTTATAAAAAAAATGGGCGCCACGAAATCCACGAAAGGCACGAAATTTCTGTAACTATTCAGCGCGACACTTATCTTGCGATAAATTTTCCTCTCCCGTCAGGGGGGAGAAGGCAAAAGCCAAGAGGCAAACAGTTTTGCGCGGAAATATGCATAACCTCTTATGCCTTACTTTCGTGTCCTTTCGTGGTTTTCGTGGCAATCTTCTTCTATAATTCCGGCTTGTTCCCTGCCGGACCGAGCCGCTGTTCCAAGGCATAGGCAGCCCGGAAGATCTTTTCCTCGGCAAAATGAGAGGCCTGGAGCTGCAGGCCGATGGGCAGGCCGCTGCTGCTTATCCCGCAGGGCACCGACATGCCGGGCAACCCGGCCAGGTTGGTGCAGATGGTAAGGATATCGGAGAGATAGACGCTCAGCGGGTCGTCGTTCTTTGCCCCGATCTTCCAGGCCGGCGCCGGGGTGACCGGGGAGACCAGCAGGTCGCACTGGGCAAAGGCCTTGGTGTAATCCTCGATGATCAGGGTGCGGACCTGGGAGGCCTTTTTGTAATAGGCGTCGTAGTAGCCGGAGGAGAGGGCGTAGGTGCCGATGATGATCCGCCGCTTCACCTCCTCGCCGAAACCCTGGGAGCGGCTGTGGCGGTACATCTCCAGCAGTTCGTGTTGGGTCTGGTCGCGGAAGCCGTATCTCACCCCATCGTAGCGGGCCAGGTTGGAGCTGGCCTCGGCCGGGGCGATGATGTAGTAGGCTGCCACCCCGTACTCGGTGTGGGGCAGGGAAATTTCCACGGTCTTGGCCCCGGCTTCCTCAAGCAGCTTGATCGCCCGGCGCACCGCCTGTTCCACCTCCGGGTCAAGGCCGGCGCCGAAGTATTCCTTGGGGATGCCGATGGTGAACCCCTTGCAATCGGGGACTAGGGCCGCGGTGTAATCCGGCACCGGCTGGTTGACCGAGGTGGAGTCGCGCGGGTCGTAACCGCTGATGGCTTTAAGCATGATGGCGGCGTCGCGTACATCCTTGGTGAGCGGCCCGACCTGATCCAGGGACGAGGCATAGGCCAGCAGACCGAAACGGGAGACCCTCCCATAGGTGGGCTTGATCCCCACGATCCCGCAATGGGAGGCGGGCTGGCGGATGGAGCCGCCGGTGTCCGAGCCCAGGGAGGCGATGCATTCGTCCGCCGCCACCGAGGCTGCGGAGCCGCCGCTGGAGCCGCCGCAGACATGGGCGAGGTTCCAGGG
>DASWIU010000325.1:0-8548 GCA_036397515.1 Desulfurivibrionaceae bacterium
GTCGGTAGCTCGGCCCCTTACGGTCGTAGATATTTTTCTTTTCCTCCTCGGCGCAGGCGGGCTTGACCTGGAGCCGCTCCAACTGGTAGCTGGTCTCCTCCCACCACTGGCGCAAAAGCCGCATATCCTCGGCAAGGACTGTTGTGCCGTTATAGCTGATCCGAATCTCCTTGGCCGGGGTGGTTGTGCCAAGCAGCACAACCGGCACCCCGTATCCGGTGAGAACCTGCCGCACCGCCTCTTCCTGGCCAACCACGCATTCCAGCACCATTCCCAGCTCTTCGCTGAACAGGGCCTCGATGGCAGAAGCAGTACCGGTCATGGCCAGATCCAGGCCGCAGTTGCCGCTAAAGGCCATCTCCAACACGGTGGTGACCAAGCCGCCATCGCTGCGGTCGTGGCCCGCAGCGATCAGCCCCTTATCGATCAGCTCCTGCACCGCGCAAAAACCCTTTTTCACCAGGGCTGGGTTGTCCATATCCGGCGAGTCGTTGCCGAGTTGGCCCAGGGTCTGGGCCAGGGCCGTGCCGCCGAGCCGGTTCTTGCCCCCGCCCAGATCCACGAACAGCAGGGTGGAGCCGGGCTGTTTGATGTCCGGGCTCACTACCTTACTGATATCCGCCATGGCGCCGTACACCGAAATCACCAGCTCCCTGGGCGACTTGACCGTTTCCTTGCCCACCTTGGTGGCCATGGAGAGGCTGTCCTTGCCGCCGTCCACGGCAATGCCCACCCCGATCATGGCCTCGCGCAGGGCCAGGGCCGCGTCGTACATGGCCGCACCCTCGCCTTCGAGCTTGGGGGCCCACATCCAGTTGGCCGAACATTTGACCTGTTCCAGCTCTACCACCTTGGCCCAGACCAGATTGGTCAGCGCCTCGCCCACGGCCATCCGCGCTCCGGCCGCAGGATTGACCAGCATCTTGATGGGCTGCTCGCCGATGGCCGTGGCCACGCCGGATTTGGCGAAATGGCTCTGAGCCAGCACGGCCACGTCGCTCACCGGCAATTGCAGCGGGCCGCAACATTGCTGCCGCACGATCAGGCCGGTCACGGCCCGGTCCACCTTGTTGGTGAGAAAGCGCTTGGAGCCCACGGAAACCAGACGCAGGACATTGTGCAACGCCTCTTTCACGCTGAGATCCTGCACCGCAAGAGGCTTGAGTCCAGATGCGCGACGGTTGTCCGTAAAGGTCTTGATCGGGACATTGCCCAGCAGCTCGTTGAGTTCGATATCCACCGGGGTGGTGTCGTCCAAATTGTCATGCACCACAAAGCGGAGATCGCCGGTCACCTCGCCCAGCACCTCGCAAGCCACCTTTTCCCGGGCGCAGATGGCCTGGAATTTCGCGATGTTCTCGGGCCGGATCAGAAAGCCGTTGCGCTCCTGGTACTCGGCGACGTAGATCTCCAGCACGCTCATGGTGGGGTCGCCCACCCGGATGTTGCGGATCTCGATGCGGCCGCCGGATTTCTCCACCAGCTCTTTTAAGACATTGGCCGGACCGCCCGCGCCCTGGTCGTGGATCACGTCGATCAGGGTCTTGTCGCCCATCTCGTTGCAGGCCCGGATCACCCGGTTCATCTTCTGCTCCATCTCGGCATCGCCGCGCTGCACCGCATCGAAATCAAGCTCGCTGACATTCTCGCCCTGAAGCATGCTGGAGGCGGCCCCGCCGCCAAAACCCACCCGATAGGCCGGTCCGCCCACCTGAACGATGAGCATGCCCTTTTCTTCCTTGGCCTTGGCGGTGTGCCGGGCGTCGATCTGGCCGACGCCGGCGGTGAACATGATGGGCTTGAGAAAGCCCCACCGCTCGCCATCGTCAAGACGCAGATCAAAGGAACGGGTGAAGCCGAGGATCAGGGGCTCGCCGAATTTGTTGCCGTAATCCGAGGCGCCGTTACTGGCCTCGATCTCGATGGTCAGGGCCGAAGCGAGGTTGTCCGGGCAGTCGTAGCGGTTCTCCCAGGGCAGGTCGTAGCCGGGGATGTGGAGATTGGCCACGCAATAGCCCGCGGTCCCGGCCATGACAAAACCGCCCTTGCCGGTGCCCTGCACGTCGCGGATCCTGCCGCCGGTGCCGGTCTCGGCGCCTGGGAACGGGGCGACCCCGGTGGGGAAGTTGTGGGTCTCGGCGGTGAGCAGTACATGGTAGACCACCTCTTGGGGAGAAAGCGGGGACGGCGCGCCGGGCTCCTCCGGGATGAGGGTGGTGAGCTTGTGCCCCGCCACGGCGCTGGAATTGTCCTTGAAGGCGATAACGCTGCCCTTGGGGTGGGCGGTGAGGGTGTCGGTGACCAGTTGGAAAAGATTTGCCTTCTGCTCCACGCCGTCGATGATCTGTCGTCCCCTGAAAAAGCCGTGCCTGGAATGCTCGGAGTTGGCGTTGTTGAGATCCATGATCTCGACGATGGTGGGGTTGCGCTTGTGCTTGGTGACAAAGTAGTCGTAGTAGAAATTCCGGTCCCACTCGTCCATGGAGATGCCGGGGATGGCCAGCAGCCCGTCCGGTCCCTGGCTGATCAGGTCGATTTCGTACACCGGCTCCGGGGTCACCCCGGTTTCAAAGGTGGTGAGCGGCGCCAGGTATTGGCACTCGGTCATCCGGTCGTGGTTGGCCGCGACAAAGGCCGCAAGATCATCGCCACCAGCCACCAGAAAGCGGCGGGAGCGTTCCACCCGGGTCACCGAGTCCAGGCCGATGGCCCGGCAGATGGAGACCAGGTTCGACGACCAGGCCGTGGCGAAATTGAGCCGCGGCCCCAGCTCCACCACCCGCTCTCCGGCGAGATGGGGGGTGTCGGCGACCGTCTCGGCCAGAAAGCCGTCCGCCAGCACCAGCCGCAACCTCTCCAGCTCGGCTGCGGCAAGGGGGGTGGTGCTCTCGATATTGAAACAGTATTCACGAATGCCATCAATGGCGCGGTATAACTGGCGGACTCTCGTTCCCATGGTCTTATCCTAAAAGTGTGGATGCACAAAGTAGCGGCGAAAATAATAAGCTCTCAACCTATCATTAAACCACACTTTTTTCCGCAGGAAATTGCATTGCCCCGACAAAAAGAGCTTTTCCCCCGGCCCGCCTCTTCCCGCGCCCTGCAAAGTCACGCTTTGCCTCTTCCCTGCCTTTCATCTTGCGCCTTTCACCGTGCGCCTTTATGATACGGAAATGAAACAACTCCAGGAAAATATCCCTCTTTCTTTTGCTCACATCATCGGCCAGGACAAGGCGAAAAAACTGCTGCACCGCGCCGTGGCCCAAGATCGGCTGGCCCATGCCTTTCTCTTCAAAGGCCCCATGGGGGTCGGCAAAAAGACCCTGGCCCGGACCTTTGCCGCCGCCCTCAATTGCCAAAACCCGGCAGACCACGAACCCTGCGGCCAATGCCCCTCCTGCCGCAAGTTCAATGGAGGCAGCCACCCGGACTTCCTCGTGATCGAGCCGGAGGGCGCGGCCATCAAGATCAATCAGGTGCGCGAACTCAAAAAAACCCTGGCCTTCCCGCCCTTTGAGGCGAAGATCCGGGTGGCGCTGCTCTGCGAGATCCACACCATGCGACGGGAGGCGGCCAACAGCCTGCTCAAGACCCTGGAAGAGCCGCCCGCCCAGACCATGCTTATCCTCACCGCCGACGAGGCGGGCGGGATCTTGCCCACCATCCTCTCCCGCTGCCAGACCGTGCCTTTTTTCCCGCTCCCCCAGCCGGAGGTGGCGAAAATCCTGGCGCAGGAGGCGGGCATCGCGCCGGAGAGCGCGGCCACCCTGGCGGCCATGGCCGAAGGCAGCCTGGGCCGGGCCAGACTCCTTCTGGCCAAGGATCTGCTGACCATGCGCAGCGAGATTATCGACCAGCTGTTGCACCTTGAGCCGAACACCCCGGCCGCGATCCAGGCCCTGGGCGAACTCGCCGAGACCGCAGCCAAACTCAAGGAGGACTTGGGCGAACTCCTGGAACTGCTCACCACCTGGCTCCACGATCTTCTCCTCTTCGGCCACGGCGCAACAGGTTCGATCATCAACCACGATCTGAGCCCCACCTTCCCGGCCGCCTGCCGCCGCTGGTCCGGCAGCCAGCTCGCAGATAAGCTGCGGCTGCTGGATACGGCCCGGAAACAACTGGCCCGCAACTGCAACCCCACCGCGGTGTGCGAAGTACTTTTCTTTGGTCTGCTTTAATGGTATGATCGCCTTTTGTAAGTGTTCCTGTGGTTAAATATTGAAAGGATTATCGCGGCTGAAGCCGCTCCTACCGGGTCGGGGTATATCGATTGTTTGTAGGAACGGCTTCAGCCGCGATAGCTATCATCAGCTTTGCATATTTAACCACCGGAGCAATAACGCAAAAGGAGGGGTGCCATGAAAAGAGGAATTTTGTCCGTTATCTTGATCGCCTTTTTGCTGTCCCTGGCCGGAGTCGTTTTGGCCCAGGAGGATGTGCAAAAGGTGCCGGCCTGCAAATTATGCGGCATGGACAGGGGCAAATTCGCGCACAGCAGAATGCTGGCGACCTATAAGGACGGAACCGTGCTGGGCACCTGCAGCATCCATTGCCTGGCGGCCGATCTCGCCCTGAACGTCGATAAGACGCCCCGCCTGCTGCAGGTGGGAGATTTCAACAGCAAAAAGCTCATCGACGCGGAAAAAGCATTCTGGGTCATTGGGGGAAACAAGCCCGGGGTCATGACCCAGCGGGCAAAATGGGCCTTTGCCAAGAAAGAGGAGGCGGAAAAATTCATCATGGAAAACAACGGCATCATGGCAACCTTTGACCAGGCTTTGAAGGCGGCCTATGAAAGCATGCACGCCGATACCAAGATGATCCGCGACAAGAGAAGAATGATGAAGATGCAAGGGACTGGTCAACACTAACAATGTCACCGGACGGGAAGGTCATCATGAATATTTCTCGAATAATCGTTATCGCGATGCTCCTTGCGGGACCAGCGGCCATGGCGGACAAAGGCGCGCCCGCCACGGCCGCCAAAACAGACAAATGCCCGGTCTGCGGTATGTTTGTGGCAAAGTATCCGGATTTTTTGACCCAGGTCATTTTCAGCGATGACGCCCATGCGTTTTTTGACGGCGCCAAGGACATGTTCAAATACTACTTCAACCTCAAAAAGTATCAGCCGTCAAAAAAGCTGTCCGACCTCGCCTTCGTCCATGTCACGGATTACTACAGCGTGACCCCGATTGACGGCAAAAAGGCCTGGTATGTCGTGGGCAGCGATGTCTTCGGACCCATGGGCCGTGAGCTGATCCCCTTTGCGAAAAAATCAGACGCCGCAGAATTCATGAAGGATCATGCCGGGAAAAAGCTGCTTCGCTTTGAAGAGGTAACCCCCGAGATAATCAAAGGACTTGATTGATGTTTGCGCGGAAATCGGATGGTTTTTTTACTGCTCTCCTGGCGGGAGGGGTGCTGCTGGGTCTGATGTTCGCGGATGCGGCCATCAGTCAGCGTCTTGACCTGGATTCGGTTCGCCGGCGGCGCGAGGTCGTCCGGGTGCTGGCGCTGACTGATTTGTGTCTGTTTACAGAGGCGCGCTATACCCGTCATCCCAGCATGGCGGATTTGCATGCCCCGTTTCAGGAGCATCCGATGTCCCTCGAACACTTTCCCTCGGGCGCCGTCATGGCGGTGCCGCCCCATCTCAACCGCCGGGAAAGTGCCCCGCGGACGCAACGGTGAGCACCATGGGAGCCCTTGAAAAGCAACGGTATCTTCTCGATTTTTCCCTCTCTTCCCTGGGCAGGAGAAAGGGCAAAAACATTGCCCTGGTGGTGGTCTACACCTTTGTCATCTTCCTGCTGGCCTCGGTCTTGTTTTTCACCCATTCGCTCAAGAAAGAGGCCTCCCTGATCCTGCGGGATGCCCCGGAAATAACGGTGCAAAAACTGGCCGCGGGCCGGCAGGAACTGATTCCCGCGCACTATATCGATTCCCTCGAACAGATCAGGGGCGTGCAATCGGTGACGCCGCGTCTGTGGGGCTACTACTACGACGCCTTGAGCGGCGCGAATTATACCCTGATGGTCAATGGCGCCCTGAAAGACCGCGCCGGCGAGATCGTCATCGGCAACGGCGTGTCCCGGCGGAGCGCAACCGGAAAACGCAGCCGGTCTCTCCGCAAAAATGACATCATCCCCTTCAAGACCTACGACGGCTCCGTTCTGACCTTAAAAGTAAAAGGGCTGTTTTCCCATGCCTCGGAACTGACGACCTCGGATCTGATCCTGGTCTCGGAGACGGATTTTAAAAAGATTTTTTCCATTGCCGACGGTCAGGCCACGGATCTGGTCCTCCAGGTGAGAAATTCCAAGGAGCTTGCCACCATCGGGGCCAAAATCACGCAACTCCACCCGGATACCCGGTCGATCCTGCGGGAGGATATCCTGCGGACCTACGACGTGGTTTTCGACTGGCGCGGAGGGGTGATCATCCTGGTTCTCTCCAGCGCTTTTTTTGCCTTCATCATCCTGGCCTGGGACAAGGCAACGGGGTTGAGCGCGGAGGAAAAGCGGGAGATCGGCGTCCTCAAGGCGATCGGCTGGGAAACCTCGGATATTCTGCTGATGAAATTCTGGGAGGGCGCGGCCGTCTCCCTTTCCTCCTTTTTCCTGGGAATCATTCTGGCCTATCTCCATATTTTTCTGGCGTCCGCCATGCTGTTCGAACCGGTGCTGAAAGGGTGGTCGGTCCTGTATCCCGAGTTCAGGCTCACGCCCTATATCAATGGTTATCAGATAGCGGTCCTGTTTTTCCTGACCGTTATTCCCTATACCGTGGCCACCATCGTGCCGTCCTGGCGCTCCGCCACGATTGACCCGGATTCCGTGATGAGGATGTAGGATCATGATTCGTCTCCATGATATCAGAAAGATATTCAACACGGGCAGGTCCAATGAATTCGTGGCCATCGAGGGCGTGGATCTCTTCATCGACTCCCGGAAGGCCACCGCCTTGAAGGGGCCGAGCGGCTCGGGAAAGACCACCCTCCTGAGCATTCTGGGCTGCATGGCCAGGCCGACCTCGGGCAGAATCACCCTGCAGGACAGGGAAATCACCAGTCTGCCGGAGCGGTTTCTTACGGAAATCAGGCGGGAAACCTTCGGCGTCATGTTTCAGCAATTCCATCTCATCAAGGGGCTCACCGCCCTGGAAAACGTGATGATCCCGGCCTATCCCAATGGGGAGAAATATCCCGCCTTGAAGAAACGGGCCATGGCTTTGCTCGATCTGTTGAATCTTCCCGGCAAGGCGCTTTCCAAGGTGGAGTGGCTTTCCGGCGGAGAGGCGCAACGGATCGCGATTGCCAGGGCCTTGATCAACAATCCCGCCGTCATCATCGCCGATGAGCCGACCGCCCATCTGGATACCCGGCTCTCCAGGGAGTTCATGGAGATCATGCGGCAGCTTAAGAAAGAGGGGAAAACCATTCTCATCGCCAGCCATGATCCCATTGTCTATGAGTCGGATGTTATCGACCGGATCGTGGAGATGCGGGACGGCAAGATGGTGTCCGCGGGAGACGGGCCATGACGTTTCATCCCGGCACCCTGGCCTTGCTTCTGGGTTCGCTTCTGACTTCGGCCATGCTGTGCTATTCCGCATACGAAGGGGTGCGGATCATCCGCCACTGGGACATCAAAAGCGGCAGCGAGCTGCAACTGGAGCTGGAACGGCGCACCTATCTGGTTTCGACCTTCATGGGCTATGCCCTGGGGTTTCAGCTCCTTTCCCTGTTTCTCTTCATCTATACGGTGGATACCCTCAGCCCTCTTTTTGTCGGGGCCATGTGCGCGGCCGGAAGCCTGAAGGTCAACGGCTTCGGATATCCGACCCTCGTGGTAAAGATCGTCGGCTGCCTTCTTGCCGGTCTGTGGCTCCTCGTCAATTTCACCGACAACAAGGCCCCTGATTATCCCTTGATCCGGACGAAGTATTGGCTGCTGCTTTGCATCGCCCCGGTTTTGCTTACCGAAACCGCGGTGCAGGCGGGGTATCTTCTGAGCTTGAGGCCCAATATCATCACCTCCTGCTGCGGCACGTTGTTTACCACGGACGCCAACACGGTCATTGCCGATCTTCTCGCGTTTCCCCGTCCGCTCTCGCAAATAGCCTTTTTCGCAAGCGCGGCAATCACCATGGCCTTGGGATCGGCTGTGTATCTGAAGGCAAAAGGCGCCGGTCTCTTCTCCTTCGCCTCGCTCTGCCATTTTCTCATCTCAATCGGCGCGCTCATTTCCTTTATCAGCATCTATTTCTATGAACTGCCCACGCACCACTGCCCGTTTTGTCTCCTGCAAGCGGAGTATGGATATGTGGGGTATCCCATCTATATCACAATTCTGCTGAGTGGTGTGACCGGCTTGGGAACCGGCGCCCTGCTCCCGTTTCGAAAAATCCCCAGCCTGACCGCCGTTATTCCGCGCATTCAAAAACGACTGGCCCTGATCTCGGTCTTGGCGAATTTCGTTTTGGTCTTGATCTCGGGATATGGCGTGCTGTTTTCCAACCTGAGCATGGCGGCATATTGATT
>DASWIU010000326.1:0-3493 GCA_036397515.1 Desulfurivibrionaceae bacterium
ACAAAGCCTGTGATTCCGCCACTCTTGATAAGGCCTCCGACTAGAAAGAAGAAGCCGCTCAAGCCGATGATCGCTCCGGCGCAGAGAATAACCCCCAGGCCGGCCTTGGAAATCTCATGGCCGACATCGGTGTTGTGCCCCGGGCCTCCAAGAAAGACATGGCATTTCTTTTTTACCTTTACCCTTGCTATGGCGAGCGCAGCAGGCATGGAAACCGTCTCCCGCGGGGATGCCGACATTTTGCTTTTCATCCGCCGGTTACCGCGGAAATCCACGCCTTGGCCAGAGAGAGAGGTCCGCCGGTGGCGAGCAGGGCCCCGACAAAACAGGCCACTGCCCACAGGCCGGCCAGGGTTGAGATCGTGCCAAATACCGCCAAGGCTCCGGTCGAAATCCTGGTGTCTGTTGTGTCTTTCGCTACAGATCTGGTCTGGTTTCTGCTTTTTGCCAACGATGCCTGTGTCATGATCCGCCTCCCTCCGTTAGGATGAATATTCCCGACTGTTTCCTCTTCCTGCTACTAGGATAAGTTTTTTCAAGAGAAAGTCAATTGGAAAAAATGCGTAATTTCAGCTAGTTAAATGCAAGTTGCAGGTGTAAGGATTATGGGCAAAAGTTGAGGTAATATCGGAAAAATAAATTGCTTCCAGTAATCATGACAACTGTAGCTGGCAAGCATGAATGAAAATATAAAGAAGATGGGCA
Organism: Desulfurivibrionaceae bacterium; assembly: GCA_036397515.1. GTDB lineage: Bacteria > Desulfobacterota > Desulfobulbia > Desulfobulbales > Desulfurivibrionaceae > Thiovibrio. The sequence goes on from DASWIU010000326.1 coordinate 706, forward strand.
CGGGGCAAAAGCCCCGTGCCTGGGTGGTGCGGCTTATTGCATGGGGGAATGGGGCATGTTCATCTGCATGTGCATTCCGCCGCCCATGAGCGACTTGAGGGTGGCCATGCTGATGTTTGCATAGGTTTCGATGGCGCCGCCGTTGGCCTGCTGGAATTCCTCCGCCGCGGCGCGGGTGGCAAAGGGGATAAGCTCCTTGCCCATGGGGCCCATCTCCTTGCTGCCGACCACGTAGTGCGCGGTCTTGCCGTCGAGCCAGGCGCCGGTCTTGAAGTCCTTTACCCACACCGCGGCCACCTGCTCCGCCTTGCGTTCGGGCGCGAACTGCTGCAGGTTGAGGAGGTAACGGAACATGCACTTGTTGCCGTCAAAGGCGGACATGGTTCCGTCGGTGAAGATGACCTGGGTCTGCCATTGGGGATAGCGGTACGGATACATGCCGCAGGCCGCGCAGCTCATGCCTTCGGTGATCGTCTGGGGGGCCGGAGTCGCGGCAAAGGCCAGGGTGCTTCCCAGCAGGATTGCGGTCAGTCCCAGAACCATGAGCCGGTGTCTGATGGTGGGCGGGTGTGTTTGTTTGGTGCGCATGTTCGTCTCCTTGGGTGAAGGTTGCGGTGGTTATTTGCTGGGCGGATATTTTTGCAGCTTGCGCTGCAGGGTTCTCCGGTGCAGGTCGAGTTTTTTGGCGGCCAGGGAGATGTTGCCGTCGCAGTCGGTGAGCACGCGATTGATGTGTTCCCACTCGGCCCGGGCCAGGGAAGGGGCGGAGAATTCATCTTGCGCCACCTCCAGGGCGAGCAGCTCGGGGTTTCGGGCAAAGGCGCCGAGAATATCGTCCACATCCGCCGGCTTGGGCAGGTAGTAGAGCGCGCCCAGCCGGACCGCCTCCGTGGCCGTGGCAATGCTGCCGTAGCCGGTGAGGACGACGAGCTGCATATTCGGGTTGATCCGTTTGGCCGCGGCAATGAGTTCCAGCCCGGACCGGCCGGGCATTTTCAGGTCAATCACCCCCAGGGGCGGCATCTGTTCGTCGATGACCTGCAGGGCCTCGTCGAAATTGCCGGCCGTGAAGACCGTGAACCCCCGCCGGTTGAAGGCCTTTGCCAGCCGCTCCCGGAACAGCTCCTCATCGTCCACCAGCAGAATCGTCTTATCCATGAATTCCCTCGGGCGCAGCACCCTTGATCTGTTGCAGGGCAAAGAAGAGGGTCACCTTCGAACCCTTGCCCGGCTCGGAAATCAGGCTCAGCCCCCCGCCGAATCGTTCGGCTATCGACTTGGCCAGAAAGAGGCCAAGCCCCATGCCCTTGCCCGGCTCCTTGGTGGTGAAAAACGGTTCCGCCGCCCGGGCGGCGATATCCGGGGCCATGCCGGCGCCGTTGTCCGTGACCTCAATAAAAAGCCGGGTTGCATCCTGCCGGCATTCCACCAGCACCGGCGCGCTCGGGCCGGCATCCAGGCCATTCTTGATCAGGCCCCGGACAATGCGGCGCAGGGTGCGAAGCGGCATTCTGACCAACAGTCCGCCTGTTTTATTATTATAGCAGATCTGATTTTTGAGTGGGTCGGGAAAAGAATTGATCAGGGTCTCCATGAGCTCGTCCAGGGAAAAATCCGTAAAGGCCTCTTCCATCTGGTTTCCGGCATCGGCGGCAAGATGGAAGAGGATGTCCTTGCACCGTTTTACCTGGTCGCGGATCAGGGTGACATCGGCGAGAAGCTCCGGGCACTCCGCCCCGTCATTTTCCTTGAGGGCATGGAGCATCTCCCCGGCTGCCACGGCAATGGTAGAGAGGGGGGTGGCAAATTCATGGGCCGCTCCGGCGGCCAGGGTGGCGAGGGAGGCCATTTTCTCGCTCTTTGCCTTTTCTTCCCGCAGGTCCGCCAGGGTTTTCTGGTGCCGGGCCAGGGCCAGCTGGATCCGGCTGACAAAGAAAACAATGAAAAAGGCGGTCACGGCAAAGGCGACCCACATGCCCTGGAGATGGATCTTCAGCGGGTCGCTCAGGGTTTCCAGCATGGCCGGTTCCGGATGGCAGGGCTGATTCAGGCTGCCTTCGGCGGGCAGCAGGAAAAGGGTGGCATAGCAGCCGGTGGTGAAAGAGGCCAGCCCCCATGACCAGCCGGGCGACATGAGGATGGCGCCCAGGGTGATATGCACCAGGTAGAGAAAGGTGAAGGGGTTCATGGGGCCGCCGGAGTAGTAAAGCAGCAGGCTCAAAAGGGCGGTGTCCAGAAACATGACCAGGACGAAAAGCTGGTCGGTCATGGCTGTTTCCCGTTTCTTCAGAAAACCGAACAGGAGATTGGTGATGATTTCAAAGGTGAAGATGCCGGCAATAATCCAATAGGGGAGGCTGATGTCCAGGAAGAAAATGGCGATTAGCACCAGCAGAACCTGGGCCGCCACCGCGCCCCAGCGCAGGTGCAGCAGCCCGGTGAAGGCGATTCTGGCCGAGGCGGTGTTTTTCCCTTCCCCGGTGAAATTGTTCTGTTGGACGGCAGTGTGCACGAATTGCCCCTTTTTTGCGGGAAACAGCTTGGTCTGATTACCAGTAATCAGGGAGCCAGAGGAATATACTTTATTCTTCTGTTCATTTCTTTGCTTGCCCAAAGAAACGAACCAAAGAAAGGGCCCCCTGTGTCTCTTGTCCCGCCGAAGGCGGGATACCCTGTGCTCCTCGATGCTGCCGGGGCTTTGCAAACTCGGCTACGCCTCAAACAGTGCAAAGCCCTTTTTCGGCAGCCTCTCCGGTGCTCGGCTGCGGGCCAATGGGATTTTGGCTGC
>DASWIU010000327.1:0-2973 GCA_036397515.1 Desulfurivibrionaceae bacterium
CGGGAAGAAGGGGTGAAGGTTACCATTGCGCTCAGCAAGAAGAGCGTCGAGTTCTTCAAATCCGAGGCAACAAAACACCATACCCAGTATCAGCGCATGATCCGCAGGCTCATTGACACCTATGTGGAGACCTACGACAAGCCTCTCACCTCGAGTTCAACAACTCGGACCCCCCGCAAGGCAAGGGCGTCCAAATAGCTTTAACCTGCCTACAACGACAAAAACCTACAATCCCTCCGGCGTAAAGGCCACCACCTGATCGATATCGTCCGCACCGGCAAATAGCATGACCAGCCGGTCCACCCCCAAAGCAATACCCGCAGCGGGGGGCATGGATTCAAGACTATCAAGAAACACCTCCGGCATGGGGCCAGAGGCGCGGCCCTGCAACCGGATAGCCTCCTGCTCCGCCAGAAAACGGGCTCGCTGCTCCACGGGATCAACCAGCTCGGAAAAGCCGTTGGCCAGCTCCAGCCCCGCCACGTAGAGCTCGAAGCGCTCGGCCACCGTTGGATCAGTAGGAGAGAGCCGCGCCAGAGCACCCAGCGCGGCCGGATAGTCGCAGAGAAAGGTGGGGGTGGCCATGCCCAGATGCGGCTCCACATACTCCACCAGCATCTCATCGAATCGGTCCTGGGCCAGCGCCTCCTCTACCGTGCAGGGCGCATAGCGACGAAAGGCCTCGGCCACGGTGATTCGCTCCCACTCCGGTTCAAGATCGATCCTACGTCCCTGCCACTCCAGCACCCCACCCTTGCCCATGGCTACAGCCAGATGGCGCAGCAGCGCCTCACAATCCGCCATCAGGTCGCGGTAGTCGCTTCCTGCCGCGTACCACTCCAGCATGGTGAACTCGGGCAGGTGGCGGTCGCCTCGCTCGCCCTTGCGGAAGCATTTGCAGATTTGGAATATCTTAGGGATGCCCGCGGCCAGCAGCCGCTTCATGCAGAGCTCCGGCGAGGTCTGCAGAAACCAACCCCCGCTGGTCAGGGGCACGATATGGGCTTCCGGGGCAGGGGCCGGGATACGGAGAGGGGTTTCGACCTCGAGATAGCCTCGGTCGATGAAAAAGGTGCGCAGGGCTTGAATGAGAACGGCCCGCAATCGCAGGCCGTGAAGAGGAATCATAATAGTTGTGCAGGGTCCGGTTGGGATTTCGCATTAAGACCCCTCCCTTGACGGGAGAGGCTGGGGGTGGGTGAATTTGCCAACGGCCTCACATCCAAGAGGTTCCCCCTCTCCCTATCCCTCTCCCGCAAGGGGCGAGGGGACTTATGGCTATTCCTTAACTCTGGTTACATACACCCCGGTCCGGGTGTCGATCTGCAGCTTGTCCCCTTCTTCGATAAAGGGCGGCACCTGGACCACATAACCGGTTTCCAGGGTCACGGGCTTGGAGTCGCTGCCGCTGGTATCCCCCTTGACCCACGGGTCGGACTGGGTGACCGTGAGGTTGACGAAGTTGGGCAGAGTGACGCCGATGGGGCGGCCGTTGTACTGCAGCACCTCCACGTCCATGTTGTCGGTGAGAAAGTTGACGGCCTCGCCCAGCTGCGCCTTGGACATCTCCATCTGCTCAAAGGAGATGTTGTCCATGAAGAAATATTCATCCCCCTGTTTGTAGAGGAACTGCATGGTCCGCTCCTCAAGAGCGGCTTTTTCCAGCTTGTCGTTGGAGCGGAAGGTTTTTTCAAAGGCATTGCCGGTGATCATGTTCCGCAGCCGGGCGCGGTACAGGGCCTGGCCCTTGCCCGGCTTGGAAAATGAAAAATCCGTCATGATATACGGTTCGCCGTCGATCTGAACCTTTAGGCCTTTGCGAAAATCAGAAGCGGAATACATACTTGCTATCTCCCTGTTTCAATCAATTCAAAAAAACACTGTGCGGCACCTTACTAACCGGATTCCCGTATTTTTGCAAGGGTGAAGTTGAGCGTTTTCCCTTAAACAAATCAGGCCAGCATCACTTCATTTTTAACGATGGCCTCGGTCTTGATGCGGTCCAGCAATTCGCCCAGCACCGGTTTCACGTTCTCCCGGATATCGCCGGCCACGATGATAAACAGCAGATCGTCGCCGGGCTGGAAGCTGCCGCTCTTGGCCTCGATCACGATGTCGAAGATCCCTGGCCGTTGCAAAAACTCCCGGCGGATCGCCTCGACCTTTGCCTGATCCGGCGTGACCTCCAGGGCGGTAACCCCTTCCCTGGTCTTGCGCGACCAGGCGCGAACCACGCCGTTGTGGACCAGGACCATGCCCACGTTCTCGGCAAAGGCGGGGTTCTTTTTCATCTCCGCAATCGTTTTGGAAATATCCATGAATGCACCTGTTTGTCTGTTGGTCTGAAAGATTCGGCTATTCCAATTTTCTTTCGAAACGACAATAATTATGCGGAATGTAGGAGCGGCTTTAGCCGCGAAACCGCAAAACATCGCGGCTAAAGCCGCTCCTACCGATACTATCATTTTAAAATAGCATTGGGATTATTACGGCGTTGACGATCTTGCGACAAGCTCCGCCTGCCTTTCACCCCAGGCTCTTGCTCACCACCTCGTAAACATCGCGGGACACGGAAGGGCTGGCAACAATCCGCTCAAGCTGGGCCCGCATCAAAGCGCGCCTACCTTTATCATAACGTGCTCCCCGCCCGAGCCGGGCTGCCAGACGGGCGGCGATCTGGGGATTGAGCGGGTCAAGGGCCAGAATCTGCTCGGCCAAAAAGCGATAGCCCCTGCCGGACACCTCGTGAAAACAGAGGGGATTGCCGCCGGCAAAGGAGCCGATCAGGGCGCGAACCCGGTTGGGGTTCTTCAACTGGAAGGCTGGATGAGCCATCAATCCCTGCACCTCACCCAGGGTCTCCGGCAGCGGGGCCGTGGCCTGGACTCCAAGCCACTTGTCCAACACCAGGGGATCGGTCTGCCATTGCTGGTAAAAATCAGCGATCACCTGCTGCCGCTCCGTTCGGGCCGA
>DASWIU010000328.1:0-9210 GCA_036397515.1 Desulfurivibrionaceae bacterium
TGAACGACGACCGGCCACTCACCGACAATGTGGATTCCGCAGACAAACGACCTTCTGAGTGGTAAGCGGACGCGTGAGCAGACTTTACAATACCCTGGAAAAAATTCGCACCGGTGAGCCGGGCGCTTTTTCCCAAAAAAAATCAGCACCGGCCAAGGGCATGGGCCAGCAGGCCGACCCGAGCAAGAGGCGGCGGATTATTCTGCTGGGAGCCTCTGCCCTGTTGGCTCTGGCCCTGATCGTCTTTTTTAGCGGACCAAAACGCAAGGATGCCAACCCGCCTCTCACCACCGACGCTGTTACGCCGGCGCGGATGCCGGACCATCCCACCGCACCGGCGCCCCAGCTTTTGCCCCCCGTTCCATCCGCATCATCACCGATGGCACCAGGCGACCTGTACCGGCAACTCAACGACACGGGGGTTGCCCTGATTCAAGAAAATCAGCACTGGCGGGGAATTTACTATCTCGAACAGGCACGCAAGCAGCAGCCGGAAAGACCGGAGGCCCTGATCAACATGGCGGTGGCCCTGGCGGAGCTGGGGCTGCGCGCCCCGGCCAAAAGGCTTTTCAGCGAGGCCCACGCCCTGGCGCCAAACCACCCCCTGCTCCGCCAGAACCTCGACCTCCTGGGGCAGGCGGATTTTTTTAACGGCCAATGGCTCTCTTCCCTGACCGCAGGGCAGATTCCGCCTGGACAGGCAACGAAGCCGCAATGACGAAGCGAACGGAACCATCCTTTTTATGAAGCTGCCCTTCAGCACCAGAAGATATCTCGCCCTGACCGGAGACAGCGAAAGCACCATGCTGGCCGAGGTCTCAAAAGCTCCGTCCGGCGCGGCCCAGCTCCATATTCTTGCCCAAACCGACAGCGCCATCACCGCGGAGGTCACCATCCCCCGGCTGCTCGCCGGGGCCGGCAATCTCCATGGCCTGGTCTCCATGGCCCTGCCCCTTGCCTTTTTCGAAGTGGTCACCACCAGCATCCCCACCATGCCGGATGGCGCGGTGGGCAAGGCCTTGCCCTACCATCTTGCCAAGGCCCTGCACCGGCCGCTCAACGAGTTTATTTACGACTGGCAGATCACGGGCCGCTTCAAGGATCGGCTCCAGGTGACAATTTACCTTTTTCCCGCCGGGGTGTTTCACAAAATCCGCCGGGAATTTGCCAGAAAACAGATCGAGCTCTCTTTCTTTGAACCGGACGTCTTCTCGGCCTTTACCTTTCTTTTTCAGGAAAAAATGCTGCCGGTAAACGAGGCCGCCCTCTGCGTGCTCCTCTGGCAAAACAGTATCTCCCTGGCCGTGTATGAAAAAGGCAAGCTCCCCCTCATCCGCACGGTAAAAGCCTTGCAGCCACAGGGAGAAATCAGCCTGCAACATCCGTTGGACATCGAGCTGCCTTCGGCAACTGAATTGCCGGAGCTGGCGGACGATCTGCTCATTTTCGACGAAGGCCGGCCGCACGCAGACGAACCCATCGACACCGCCTCCATTCTTGCCGATTTCTGCGTCCTGCCTTCCAAAGAGGCCGCCCGGGCCGGAAGGGGATCCACGCCCTCGACCAAGGATGCCGCCCTTGCCCCGTCTTCGGAAGAGGCGGACAGCGAGACCTGGGCGGATTATCTGCACAAAATCCCCCTGGAGATTATGCGCACCCGCGATTATTATGCCTCCATTCAAAAGGGCGCGGCCATCCGCAACATCTTTGTCGGTGGAGCCGACGCTTTCTGGACGGAGCTTACCGAGAGCAGCAACAATCTCCTCGGGGTCCAGTGCAAATCCTTGACCGCCACCACCGGCAGCCCGGATTGTTCACCCCTGTTGCATGTCCTGGCCCTCGGCACGGGCGCGAGGTGGTGAGCCATGCTTGAACGGATCAATCTTGTCCCCCAGCTCCCCCTTGCCGAAAGGATCAGAAAAACGACCCTGCCCGCAATCGGGTTTCTCCTGGTCCTTATTATCCTTTTTCTTGCCGCAAACGACCGGATTCTCAAAACCAGGATCAGCTCGCTGAGCCTCGAAATTTCCGCCGCCCAACAACGGGCCGCGGAAATCAGCACAACCCAGGCAAAGGTTGCGCTGCTGACCAGCAGCATCAAACAACAGAAAGAGGAAAAAGAACGATTGAGCGTTCAGGCGGCAAAACTCACCGGCATCCAGGAACGAAAAAAATATTTCTCCCGAGTGCTTTCGACCATTGCCGCGACAATGCCCTCTTCGGTTCGCTGCGAAAAAATCAGCTTCACCAAGGATGGCGGCCAGATTATCGGCAGCGCCCTCCAGTATCGGGAGCTGCCCGCCTTTGTAAAAACGCTGGGCAACAATCCTTTTTTTACCAGCGTGATGCTCCACAGCCTAGACCGCAGCCCCGACGCCAAGAAAGCGGACTTCACCTTTACCATCGCCTTTCAACTGAAACGAGAGGGTGATCCGTCGTGAACGCCCAGCAACTCATCAGCCTCGGGAACAAACTGAAGGAATGGTTTTTCCTGTTAAAGAGCGATCCGGAGGCCTTTGCCGAGCTGCGCAAGCTCTGCCTCGGGGTTCTGGTCTGCGCCGCGGTGCTCTATGGCGGTTCAACCCTGCTCCTGGCTCCCCAGAAAAAGATGCTGCGCCAGAAACTCGCCCAAAAAAAAGAGGTCGAGAGCACCGCTCCCGCCCAGTTGAGCAGCGCGCTTGCCGGGCAGGTTGCCCAGCTTGAGGCGGAACAAAAAAACCTGCGGGAACAGACCGAGACCCTGGCCTTGCAGATTCGGCTCATCGAGGAACACTGGCAATCGTTGACCGACCGGGAACAGTTCGCCAAGACCCTTTTCACCCTGCATGCCAACGCGCCGATCAACATGGAAAACCATTTGCAGCAAATGAGCCAGTTGGAAGACCGCTCCGTAAACGGCTTCACCCTCAACACCGTGAGCCTGGCCGGAGAGCTCCCTTTTCCGCAGCTTTACACCTATCTGCAATACATCGAAGGCCGACCCGAGATCGGCATCATCGAGGATCTTGCCGTGGAACGGCTGCCAGGCGCGGGCTACGACCAGCAGGCCAAGATTAAATTCAGCATGGTTGTCGGCAGAACAACCCTGGCCAAGCCATGATGAAAAAACGACCCGTCCCACCGCGCAAAACGTTAACGAGAATCCTGGCAGGCAGAATCCTGCTTCCGGCGGTCCTGCTCCTTGGCCACGCCCTGCCGCTTCAAGCTGGAGAGCCCCAGGTCCTCACGGTGCGGCCGGAAAAAATCGAGGCGGTTGTCGGCCCCAAAACCGCCAGCCCGCCCCTGGAAAGAGATCCCTTCAACTGGAGCCGGGAACAGATCAATTTTTTCAAAAGCCAGGAACCCCGGGCAAAAAGTAATTCCATTGGCGGATTGACCCTCTCTGGTATAATCTGGGACAAAAACAACCCCCAGGCCGTGATCAATGACCGTTTGGTCACCAAGGGAGAGACGGTGGGCGACTCGGTTATCAGGCAGATCCTCAAGGATCTTGTGGTGTTTGAACAAAACGGCGTCTCCCATGAACTGTGGCTTGAGTCCTCACCCAGGCCTCTGCCCATGAAGGATAAAAAACAGTGATGCGAATCTCTTTCCTCAAGGCCATACTCTTCTCGGCGGTGCTTGTCCTGGCCCAGGGGCTCTTCCCCGTACCCGGCCTGAACGCCGCCCCGGTGGGGCCGGAAAACGAGGCGCCCCTGCTGGAGGTTCTGAAAAATTTTCCCGCCTCCCTGCGGACGGAAAACCTCTCCGTTTCCCTGCTGTTGCGCGGCATGGGCCGCCAGGCCGGAATCAACATCCTGGTGGCGGACAACATCACCGACACCATCAATCTTGACGTGGAAAAGCTGAGCCTGTACGAGGTGTTCCAGATAATCATGGATGCCAAACAGCTGCGCTACTACCAGAAAAACAACGTCCTCTTCGTGGAAAAAAAAGCGGACTTTCAAGGACAGCAACGCGACCTTGCCAGCGAACGGCTCTGCACCAAGTTCGGCAATGCCGCCGCCTATCTCGACCAGCTGAAACCCCTCTTGAGCCAGCATGGCTCGATTACCGTAAGCAACCGGGGCAACTGCCTGGTCATCCAGGATCGGGCCGGCAATATCCCCCGCCTGCGCGCGATGCTGGTCGAGCTTGATCAGCCCATTCCCCAGGTCCACATCGAGGCCCGCATCGTCTCCATCTCCAACGAGGCCAAGAAACAGCTGGGCATTATCTGGGGCTACAACAACTACCGGAATGCCGCCGAACTTGACGCCAAGATCAACCCGATCACCTCCAGCATTGCCCTGCCTGCCGCCGAGCCCACCACCAGCCTGGCCTTCGGCTTCATCCGCCAGAACGTCAATCTCAATGTGGAACTCCAGGCCATGCAGTCGGACAGCCTGCTGGAAATCCTTTCCTCGCCGAGCGTGCTGGTCCTCGACGGCAAGGAGGCCGAGATCAAACAGGGCAAGGAAATACCGTACGTCACCCAGACCGCCAACACCATCAACACCTCCTTCCGCGAGGCCAACCTCGGGCTCAAGGTCAAGCCCACGGTGTTGATGGATGGCTACATCATCCTGGATGTCGCGGTCACCAACGACAGCGTTGACCAGACCTCCTCCAGCACCAGCGGGCTGCTGATCAACAAACAGGCGATCACCACCAATCTTTTTCTGGAAGACAAAGTCACCGTGGTCATCGGCGGCATTGTCCAGCAGAACAAAAGCCGCACGAACAGCAAGGTGCCCGGCCTCGGCGATATCCCGCTCTTCGGCAACCTGTTCAAAAACTCCGACAAAGCCAACGACCAGAGCGAACTCATGGTCTTTATCACCCCCCGCATTGTCAGCATGAGCCCCAAACAAAACAGCGAGACAACAGCCAAGGGACCGGCGCCTTCCGGGGTTCCAGCGGAAGGCCGCGGGGAAGAAGTGATTCCCGCCGACGATCCGGCAAAAACGCCCCAAGGGAACGCGACACCGCCGCAATGAATTATCTTGAATTTTTCGGCCTGCAGGAAGACCCCTTCCGCATGACGCCGGACAGAAATTATTACTTCCCCACCAAAGGGCATGCGGCCCTGCGGGAAGTCATCCGCTATGGCCTTCAGGGAGACGAGGGGTTCATCATCGTCACCGGCGAAATCGGCACCGGCAAGACCCTCATGCTCCGCCTGATGATGGATGATCTGCCCGACAGATTTGAAACCGCCGTGATCCTCTCGCCCCATCTCTCCCGCCTGGAATTGCTCCTGGCCATTTTTCAGGATATCGGCCTTCCCGTCCCCACGGGCAATACGGCCAGCCTCGACTCGCTGCTGCGCATCCTGAACGATCATCTGTACGCCCTGGCCCTGCAAGGCAAGAAGCTGCTCATCGTCATCGACGAAGCGCAGAACCTTCCCGACGAGAGCCTGGAACAGCTCCGCCTGCTCTCCAATTTCGAAACAGACACCCAGAAACTCCTGCAGATCGTGCTCTTCGGTCAGCCGGAGCTACGCGACAAGCTGGCCCAGAACAACATGCGCCAGCTTGTTCAACGGGTCAGCATCATGGAGACCCTGGCCCCCCTTTCAAAACAGGAAATGATCAGCTATATCCTCCACCGTTTCAAGAAAAGCGGGGTCTATAAAATGCCGCGCTCCTTCGCCACCACCGATCTGCTCTGGCGTTTCACCAAGGGCTACCCCCGGCTGATCAACAAGATCATGAGCAGGACGCTCCTGGTGGCCTACGCCGAAAAAGAAACCCGCATCTCCCGCAAAATCGTGAAGGAGGCAATAGCTTCCCTCAATACCCCGAAGCGAGGCCGCCGGTTTTCCGGTGCCGTTCTCCGGTGGGGGATGGGGTTTTTGCTCCTCCTGCTCCTATTCTGGGGAATCGCCTTTGACCCGGCCTGGCTCAATACCCACTCCTTTGACAGACAGGCCATCCCCTCCTTGGTTGCCCAGTCCACAGACTGGGTCACGCGGATGGCGGAGGAGGGCAGACAGACCATGGCGCCTTGGCACGAACAAGGGGTTGCCTGGTTCAACGACCTGATCGATGGCGGCACACAACCGCCCAGCCCGCCGCCACCGCTGCCGCAGCCCGTGCCGTTGCCGGCCCCGTTGCCGGCTTCGCCTCCTCCCCCCACCCCTCTTCAGGAGGGAGAGGAAAATACTGCCACCCCTGCGGAAGAACCAGCCGGGGAGAGCGCGACTCCCGTGCACCCCTCTCCTTTTGTGAGAGGATCACAATGAGGCTCTTGCAAGGCCGTCACCCCGGCGGAAGCCGGGGTCCAGAAACTCTTGGATACTGGATTCCGGCTTCCGCCGAAATGACGGCAAGACTACCATGGCAATGCTGCTTATTGTTTCGGAGATTAAATATGTAAACTGTCATTCCCGCGCAGGCGGGAATCCAGAGAGGTGGATACCCGACTAAAACATTCGGGCATGACGCATTTAATCGCCGGGTCCATAATGCATTCGGGCATGACTTGTTTGATCGCCGGATCAAATATTAGGAATTTTGCAAGAGGTCACAATGAAAAACCAAAAAACCGGCAGGCAACTGAACCGTGCCCAATAATTCCCTGCCAAACCACCAACCGTGGCGCTCCCGATGACGACCCCACCGAAACGCAAAAAATTCGGCGACATCCTGGTGGAGGGCGGGCTGATCACCGCTACCCAACTGCAACAGGCGCTGGCCTACGGCGCTGACCGCGACCTGAAACTGGGCGAGGCCCTGCGCGAACTCGGCTTTGTCAACGATGCCGCCGTGGCCAACACCATTGCCCGGCAACTGAAGATTCCTTTCGTCGATTTCAGCCGAATCGTGGTGGACCCGGAAGTGGCCCAGATCATTCCCGAAGCCGTCTCCAGAAAGTACAAGGTCCTTGCCCTTGGCAAGCGGCCCGGCGAGGTGCTGGTCGCCTTTGCCGACCCGCTCAACATCTTTGCCATTGACGAGGTCGGCCATTACATTACGGACAAAACCGTGATCTGCGTGGGGATCGAATCGGAAATCATCGCCGCCATGGACCGGTTGTACGCCTCGACGATCAAGGCCGAAGAGCGGTTTGAAGACTCCGGGGAAGAATCCGCCATTGTCAACGCCATCAATGATGTCCTGCTCAAGGCCGTGCGGCAGCGGGCCAGCGACATCCACATCGAGCCGGACCATGAACGGGTACGGGTTCGCACCAGGGTGGACGGCATCCTCCGCGAGGCCAACACCTTTCCCCTGGAGATGCACCCCAACCTCATCTCCCGCATCAAGATCATGGCCCATCTTGATATCGGCGAGCGCCGCAAACCCCAGGACGGCCGCTTTGAAATGCCCATCTCCGGCAAGGAATTCGACGTGCGCGTCTCCATCCTCCCCCTGAGCGCCGGAGAAAAAGTGGTAATGCGTCTGCTGGACAAGGGCACGGTGCGCTTCAACCTGCAGGCCCTGGGTTTTGAGCCCTACCAGCGCGCCCTGTTCATCGAGCATCTTTCCCGGCCCCACGAGATCATCCTGGTCACCGGCCCCACCGGCAGCGGCAAGACCACCACCCTTTATGCCGCCCTGAATTATCTCAACTCGGTGGATAAAAATATCGTCACCGTGGAAGATCCGGTGGAGTACGAACTGGCCGGGATCAACCAGGTACAGGTCAATGTCCGGGCCGACCTCACCTTTGCCAACTCCCTGCGCTCCATCCTCCGCCAGGACCCGGACATCATCATGATCGGCGAAATCCGCGATGCGGAAACCGCCGAGATTGCCATCCAGGCGGCGCTCACCGGCCATCTGGTGTTTTCCACCCTGCACACCAACGATGCAGCGGGCGCGATTACCCGGCTCATCGAAATGGGCATCCAACCCTTCCTCATTGCCTCGGCCGTGGGGTTGGTGGTGGCCCAGCGGCTCCTGCGGTTGCTCTGCCCCACCTGCAAGGCTGCCTTCACCCCGCCGCGGGAACTCCAGGAAGCCCTGGGCCTTGCCTATGACCCGGCCCGGATTTTTTACAAACCGGTGGGCTGCCCGCAGTGCGAAGGCTCGGGCTTCAAAGGGAGGATCGCCATCTACGAAACCATGGTCATTTCCCAGGCCATCGAGGATCTTATCCTCAAGAAATCCTCCAGCAACGAGATCTTCCTGCAGGCGCTGAAAGAAGACCTCACCTCCCTGCGCCAGTCCAGCATTGCCAAGGTGATCAGCGGCCAAACCTCGGTGGACGAGGCCTTCCGCGTCACCATGGAACTGAAGGAGTAACCGGTGCCGATCTTCCGTTACGAGGCCATCAACTCCGCCGGCCGGGTTGTTTCCGGCACCCATGCCGCCGAAATCATGCAGGAGGTGGAAACCTGGCTGCAAAAAGGGGGCTTGAGCCCGGTGAACATCCAGGTTCTCTCCGAGCAGCAGTCCGCCAAGGTGAAAGAAACCGCCCAGGCCACGGCAGGACCAACGCTCAGGGAGCGGCTCTTCGGGGTCACCCTGGAAGACAAGATTCTCTTCTGTAGGCAACTGGCCACCCTGCTGGCCGCGGGGGTCAGCATCACCGAGTCCTTCGCCATCCTGGCCCTCCAGGTGAGCAACCCCATCTTGCGTGAGATCATCCTCGCCATGAACGCCGAGGTGGAAAGCGGCGCGAGCCTGAGCGACGCCGTGAGCCGCCAGCCCAAGGTCTTCAACGTGCTTTTCTACAACATCGTCAAGGTGGGCGAGGAAACCGGCTCCCTGGACAAGGCCTTTGCCTACCTGGCTTCGCTGCATGAAAACGAAAAGGCCATCAAGGAACGGATCAAATCCGCCACCCGGTATCCGAAATTCGTCATCATCGCCATCACCGGCGCGGTCTTTTTCCTGATGAGCTTCGTGGTGCCGAAATTCGCCAAGCTCTTTGCCGCAGCCAAGGTGGAGCTGCCCGTAGCCACCCGGATTCTCATGGCAGTCAGCACCTTTTTTGCCGACAACACCCTGGGGATTATCGGGGCGGCGCTGGTTCTGTTCATCGCCTACCGGCTGGCCTTGGGCGCTCCCGAGTTCGTGCTCTTCCGGGACCGGCTGCTGCTTCGGGTGCCGATCTTCGGCCCCCTGACCACCAAGATTTACATGGCCCGCTTCTGCCGGGTTTTCTCCATCCTCACCACCAGCGGCATCGACATCATCAAGACTCTGCAACTCTCGGCAAACGCCCTGGAAAACCGGATCCTGTTCCAGATGGTCGGGGAGATCACCAGCGAGGTTG
>DASWIU010000329.1:0-8125 GCA_036397515.1 Desulfurivibrionaceae bacterium
CGCCGGTGAGGTAGCTTTTGGTACCGGCCCCCCACACATAGGTATAGCCGTCGGAGAATTGGTCGTTGTACTCGTAATGCTCATAGGCGTAGCCGCCGACAAGGGTGATGTGCTCCGTCGTGTTGTAGGTTGCCTTCAGCAAAAGGGAGTTCTTCTTGTAGTCATCCCAGTTATCGGAATCCACCGTGTCGTTGGTGTATCCGGCTGGGACGGACTCATAGTAGGTGAAATCAGCAAGGCCATCGGACCGGACGTGGTCGAACTGGGCTCGCAGGCTCAAAACCTTGGGGATCACGGCCATGTCGAGTGCCACGCCATAGTCTAGGCTCTTGTTTTTCTGGTTCGCGGTCCAGGTGAAGTTGCCGTCGGTGGCGTTGGTATCAACGGGGTTGGCGGTCGTCGTATTGACAGTCGTTGCCATAGCCCGTTCCGTCTGATCAATGGTCTCGACCTCGTAATCGGCGTAGCCGGAGATCATGATCGTCTTGGTCACCGCGAAATCAGCGCTGATTTCGTAGCTGTTGCTTTCCTCCTCAAGCAGGCCGTAGACGGTCTCGGTGTAGTCGGAGGTTTTGTGCTTATAGCCCAGGCCGATGTTCAGCCTGTCGTTGGGCGAGATATCCAGACCCAGTTTGAAGGTGTCCCTGTCCTGATCGGCGGCGTCAAACCGGCGAATATAAGGCTCGATGGCATCGGCGCTGGCTTGGCTGCCGGTGACCAATTCCAGCTGATGCCAGGGAGAATCGCGCTCCATTCTTTCGTAGCCCGCCGTGACGGCCAGGAAATCAAGACCGCTCCACTTGGCGTCGATACCGTAAATGTCGTCGTCGGTCTCAGGCAGGTCGCTGCGGTGCCTCTCGACATTGATGTGCTTGTAGTAGGGGGTGAGCTTGACATCGGCCGGCAGCTTCAGGCCGGCTTCGACACCATAGCTCTTCTTCTCGTAGTCGAAGAGGTGGTTGGTGAAGGTGGTGGTGCCGACGGTGCTGCTGATCCGGTCGGACTTGTTCTCCTTGTCGTAGTTGGAATAAAAAACCTTACCGTCAAGGAAGTCCAATGGGCTGGAGGCCAGGACGATATTGTAGCTCGTGGTGTCAACCTTGCCGTTGAACAAGGGGTCGGACAGGATATTGGTCCGGGCGTTGCCTGCGGTATTGTAGGCGGATGCCAGGTTCGCCTCGCTTTCGGCCTCGGCCTTCCCGTAGCTGAGGGAAAGACTGCTGCTCATGGGCAGTTTGACCCGGCCCTTCAAGGCAAATTTTGAATAATCGTTGTCCGGCGCCAGACTGATAAATTCACTCGTATTTGCCGCAGTCAAACTTTGGAAGTAGAGGTATTCATTGGCGTTATCGAAGCTGCTGGACAGATAGGACATCGAAACGAAGAACGGATCCTCGCCATAGCCGACCTCTGCCTTGAAAGTGTTGGTCTCGTAGTCCACCGGCTCGGGAAGCTCGATGGAGATGCTGGAGTAGGTGCCCGCCGCCTTGATACCGGACCGTTCTTCGCGTGATACGGAAAAATCGGCGAAGAAGGGTTTCAGCATGTTCAGCTTGATGCCGGCGCCGTACTGATCGCGGGAGACTTCATAGTCGAAGACGCTGGGCCAGGTGGCGGTGTTTGTGGGCAGGGCGGCTGAGTTGGCCGTGGTGGTAAGGTTGTTGGTGCCGACGCCGGTGTAAAAAGATCTGGCGTCGAGGTTGAAGTTGTGTTGGATCTCCTTGTAGTAGGCGTCCAGCTTGAACTTCTCATACTGGCCCGCCTCGACTTTAAAGTTTTGGGTGTCCCGGGCGATTTCGTCGGCATTGAAGTTCAGGTACCCTGCCTCGGCGTCGTACTTCATTTCGACTCCGCCGGTGATGCCGCTATCCGCATCGCCGTATTCGCTGAACTTCGCCTTGCTGCCGTTGACGTCAATGCTCTTGCCCGTGGCCTCAATATGGCCGGAGACTCCTTCCTCCGCCTGAACGCCTGCGACACATAGCAAGGACAAGAGGGCGCTTCCTGATAGTACCAGTTTTCTTTTCATATCTTCCCTCCTATTTTATGTATCTCAGGCCCAGGGTGTTGGGTCCGTTGCTGCCGTGGATGTTGGTGTGACAGTTCTGGCATGACCGCGCAACACCGCCTCTGCCCGCCGGAGCGCTTGAAACAAAAGAGTTCGCCTGGGTGTACGGGGTGCCGGGATGCCGACTCCAGTCGTGGCAGCTCTGGCAGATGGTCGGAACTTTTTTGGACAGCAGCTTGTTGTGGTTGCTGCCGTGGGCTGCGTGGCAGTTCATGCAGTTTTCCTCCACCGGGGGATGCTCGTACATGAAGGGGCCGCGCTTTTCGGCATGGCACTTGTAGCAGAGATCGTTGATGGAATCGGCCTTGATCATTTTGGTTCCGAAGCCGCCATGGGGGTCATGGCAATCGGTGCAGGAGACCTTGCCCTCCTTGATGGGATGATGCGACTGGCGATTTGATTCAGAGCGGATATCCCTGTGGCAGGAGAAACAGAGCTCGGTCTGGGGCATCTTCAGGTTCTTGGGAAGAGTGGAGTGCCCCGTATGGCAATTGTCACAGGACAGGCCCGCTGACTTGTGCTTGCTGGTATCCCATAATGCCACATGCTTTGAGGAGGAGTGGCAGCCCAGACACTGGGCGGCACGTTCCTTGGCGGAGCGACCGCCGTCCTTGGCAAAGGAGAAGATGGTTTTTTTGGATTGTTCGGTGTCGAGATGCTGGCTGGTCTGTCCGTGGCAAGCCTGGCAGCCGTTGGCTCCTCGCCAGGCCTTGCCATGGTAAGAAGCCTTGAAGCTGGCTACCGATTCCTCATGGCAACTGGCGCAATCGGCCCCAGGATCAGCCGCCTGAACTAGGTCCGGCGCAAGAAACTGGCCCAAAAGGCCACCCCCCATTGTTAGCACGGCCAAAGACCACGCCGATACAACGATTTTTGGCAAAAGCCTGTTCCGCATATCCTTCCCTCCTCTCCTTAAGGTTTTCTCTTTCTTTGGTTTCGAAAGAGACAGTAAAACAGCCCTTCCCGCTGGTGTTGTCTCAATTTATGCGAAAAATATGCCAGGGGTGCAAATAAAATTGCAGGCCAGAAAATACAGGGAGATAGCGGATGACTAGCCGTTTGTCCGCATCCGGCGCGGTCCATATTCTGGTGAAATGCCCAGATCGATCTGGTCATCTCACCAGAATGTTTCTCGCGAGGCGGGGCTGGCGAAGGAAACAGCAGCGCACCCCTCCCTGATGGCACGAATTGCATCTTGCACAGATGCAGGGCGGCTGGTAGTCTTTTTTATCCACAGTGCTTCTCCCCCGAGATCTGGTAAGGGGCGACCTGTGCGCCGCAAGATAATGCCATCGTGATGATCTAAAATGAACAGCGATGTTCTGTCAGGAAGGTTCAACGATTGGAGGGGCTTATGCGGTTGGTTTTTTCCCGAGGCGAAATCCGAATCCTCCTGTGCTGCCTTTTCCTGCTCTTGCTGGCGGGATGCCGCGAAGAGCAGAGCGCAGCCCCTGCCCCGAAAGCATCTTCCCCTCCGCCGACCGCAAAGATTGTCATCGGCCTCATTCCCGAGCTGGATATCTTTGTCCAGAAAAAGCGCTACGAGCCCATTGCCCAGTATCTCTCCCAAAAAACCGGCGCCGTTGTTGAGCTCAAAATCCTTTCCCGCTACGGGAACATACTGGATAATTTTCAGAGCGAGGGGCTGGATGGCGCTTTTTTCGGCAGCTTCACCGGAGCGCTGGCCATCAAAAAATTGGGGGTTGAGCCCCTGGCCAGGCCGGAATACGAAAATGGGGTATCCACCTATTGCGGCATAGTCTTCGCCCGAAAAAACAGCGGGATAAAAACGGCGCGGGATATGAAGGGCAAGGTCTTTGTTTTTGTGGACAAGGCAACCACCGCCGGCTGGCTTCTGCCGCTGTATTTTTTTCGGACGCACGGTATCCTGGATTACCGATCCTGGTTCAAGGAGACCTATTTCAGCGGCACCCATGAGGATGCCATCCAGGATGTGCTGAATGGCAAGGCGGACCTCGGCGCGGCCAAGGATCTTGTTTTTTACCGGCTGGCCAAGATGAACCCCAGGATCACAACGGCGCTGGAAATTCTCGCCACTTCCCCGACGGTTCCGGCAAATACCCTGGCGGTGAGACCCGATCTGGACCCCGGGCTGAAAAGCGCCATTAAAAACAGCCTGCTCTCCATGGACCAAGATGCGGAGGGCCGCCGGGTGCTGAGCCAATTCGGCGCCCGCCGTTTTATTGCAACCGGGGCGCAGGATTACGCCCCGGTTATTGAGTATGCCGAACACATTGGCCTGGACTTGGCAACCTATGATTATATCAATGATTGAGGCCAGCCTGCCTGTGGTGAGAGGGAGGCGCGGGTCATATCTCCCGATAACGCGGCCCTCCGCTGTCACGGTCTTGATCCCATGCGCATAAAAGCGATACTCGGCTTCATACTACTGGTCTTTTTTTTCGGCATTGGCGGAATGTATATTGCCGTGACCAATGCCCAAGTCATCGACAATCTTGAGAAAGTCCTCGCCCTGCATCAGATGGAATTTTTCCGCGACAATCTGCTCAACAAGGTCAAGATCATTCAGTCGGACCTGTATCTCACCACCTCCCAGCACCGCACCAACGTCGGGGATTTTGTCGAGCACGGCGAGGCGTTGCATCTCGCCGGAGAAAGTTGCTTCAGGTGCCACCACGCCGAAGCCACAATGCACCGGTTGACCCATCTGAGGCAAGGCATTGACGAGTATCTGAAAAAAGCAAGCCGGGTGTATACATTCAGCGCAAACCACAAGCGGCGGGACAGGGAAGAAGGGAACGCCTCGGCCTCGGGGGTCCAGCTTCTTGAAGAAATTGACCAGCTGGTGCTCCTTTCCGCCGACAAAATCTCCCCGAAAATTGCCAAAGCCCGGCATGAAGTTACCCGAATGAAGAATATCCTGCTGGGGCTGGTGACTGTCGCGCCTTTGATTTTTCTTGTTTTCACCTTCCTTTTTGTCAAACGCTTTTCCTCCTCCTTGTCCGTGCTCATCGGGGCAACGGAAAAAATCAAGGCCGGAGAATTGACCCATACCATTGACGAGCAGCTTCCCGATGAATTCAGTGCCCTGGCCACCGCGTTTAATGATATGGCTGTTTCGCTGAAAAAACAGTGCGAGGCGGTTCTTGCCGAGCAGAGCCGCTACAAGGTTCTCTTTGAGTCGGCGGACGACGCCATCTTCATCATCGAGGGAGAAGGAGAGACGGCGGGCAGGATCATCGCGGCCAACCAGGCTGCGGCGGCCATGCACGGCTACACGGTTGACGAGCTGTGCGCCCTGTATATCCAGGATATCGACACGGTCGAGAGCGCGGCGAAAGCGCTGCCGCGCATCCGGCATATCTTGGCGGGGGGGCGGCTGGAGGCGCTGGTGGAGCACCGAAGGAAGGACGGCACGGTTTTTCCGGTGGAGGTTCGGGCCGGGCTGCTGGAAATTGAAGGGCGCAAATACATTTTGGCCTTTGACCGGGATGTGACCGTGCGGAACCAGACCGAGACGGCGCTGCAGCGCTCCCGGCAACTGGCAATGGTCGGCCAGATGGCGGCCGGTCTGGCCCATGAGATCAAAAATCCTCTAGCCGGGATCAAAGTCTCCATGGAAGTTTTGATGAACGAATTGGTGCTTTCTTCGGAAGACAAGGCGATTTTTGTGCGGACGGTCGGGGAGGTGCAGCGGATCGAGGCCTTGCTGAAAAATCTCCTCAACTATGCCAGGACGCCCCGACCGGTTTTCTCCCGGATCGACCTGAACCAACAGCTTGAAAACGCCATGCGAAATGCGGCCCTGCTGCTCAAATCCCCGGAATACGCGGCGGCCAATGGGAAGGAGCTGGAGTTCGTCCGCAACCTTGATCCGGATCTTTCCATGATCCTGGCAGACCCCGGCCAGATGCAGCAGATGATCCTGAACCTGCTGCTCAATGCCCTGGAGGCAACCCCCGAAGGCGGCGTAATCACCGTGGGCACGAGGCCGGGCCGGGGTGAAACCGTGGAGGTGGTTATCGCCGACACGGGAAAAGGCTTGAGCGAAGAGGCCTGCGCCAAGGTCTTTCAGCCGTTTTACACCACCAAGCCCAAGGGGAGCGGACTGGGGTTGGCGATAACCAAGCGTCTTGTGGAACAGCACCACGGCGAGATCGAAGTCGCCAGTGTTTTGGGGCAGGGAACGACTTTCACCATCACCCTGCCGGTTGAACAAATAAGCGAGGATGAAAACCCATGATAAAGATTCGGGGAAGAATTTTTGCCGTGGATGATGACGAGCTTATCGTCACCATGCTGGCCAGGGCCTTGAAGAGCGAGGGCTATGAGGTGCATTTTCAAACCACCCCCCAGAATGTTATCGCCAATATCCTTGCCTGGCAGCCCGACATTGTTTTTCTGGATGTCGATCTGGCCGAGGAAATGACCGGCTTCGACATCCTTGCCGCGATCAAGAAGGAAGGGCTTGACGCGGAGGTGGTCATGCTGACCGCCGACGACTCGGCGGAATCCGCCATCCGGGCCATGAAACTCGGGGCGGTTGAGTATTTCACCAAGCCGTTCAATCTCGATGAGATAAAAATCATCACCGGCAATATCATCGAAAACCTCCGGCGTAAAGCGGAGATTGATTATCACCGAAAAAACGCCTGCCCCTATTTTGAGCACGGCTTGGTGGGAGAATCTCCCCCGGTCCTGGAAATCCTCCGAACAGCGGAAAAGCTGGTTCAAGCCCGGGCGGAGACCATCCTCATCACCGGCGAGTCCGGAAGCGGCAAGGAGGTTTTGGCCCGCTATCTCCATTGCCGGCGGCAGAAGGCCGAAGGCCATAGCCAGAGCCCTTTCTTTGCCGTCAACTGCACGGCCTTGCCGGAAAACCTCATCGAAAGCGAGCTGTTCGGCCATGTAAAAGGCGCCTTTACCGACGCCCGCTCCGACAAAAAGGGGATTTTCGAACTGGCTGCCGATGGCACCCTGCTATTGGATGAAATCGGGGATATGCGGTTGGATCTCCAGGCAAAACTCCTGCGGGTTTTGGAGGAGAGAACGGTCCGCCGACTGGGGGGGAGTGTTGATCTGCCCGTGGAGGCCACGGTGATCGTGACCACCAACAAGGATCTCAAGACTGCCGCGGAACAGGGGGGATTCCGCAAGGATCTGTTTTTCCGATTGAGCGGTTTTGCCATGGAGCTGCCGCCCCTGCGGAACCGGGGGGATGATATCCTGCTGCTTGCCAGACATTTTCTGCGCTATTTTGCCAACAAGTATCTCAAAAAGGGGATCAAGGGTTTTTCCGTTGAGGCGGAAAAGGCCATGCTGGCCTATGGCTGGCCCGGGAATGTACGGGAGTTGCGCAACATCATCGAACGCTGCGTGGTGCTTGAGGAGATGGAAACCATCACCCGGGAGCATCTTCTCCCGAAACTGGAGGGATGGGCAGGCAGTGAGCCGTCCGGTTCCGCGCGGATCATCCTGCCCGAAGAGGGGCTTTCGCTGGAGGAGCTGGAAAAGGATCTTATCCGGCAGGCGTTGGAGCGGACAGGCGCCAACCAGACCAAGGCCGCCAAGCTGTTGGGCATTTCCTATGACACCCTGCGGTATC
The DNA here is from genome assembly GCA_036397515.1 of Desulfurivibrionaceae bacterium. Classification (GTDB taxonomy): domain Bacteria; phylum Desulfobacterota; class Desulfobulbia; order Desulfobulbales; family Desulfurivibrionaceae; genus Thiovibrio. The sequence continues at coordinate 7,656 of DASWIU010000329.1, forward strand.
AGATGAAAAAGTTCGCTCTGGCCTGAGCGATTACAAAAATTCCTCGAAATAATCCAAATCCTTGTGAAAGGTCTCCTCCAGCCCGGCCAGGGCGAGGAAGGCGGCAACCAGACAGACTGCGCCGACCGCCAGGGCGCTGGCCTCCAGGCTGAGATAATTGCGGCCCAACTGAAACAGCATGGTGATGGGCACGACCATGCCCCGGACGAAGTTGGGCACCGTGGTGGCCACCGTGGCCCGCAGATTGGTGCCGAACTGCTCCGCCGCCACGGTGACGAAGATCGCCCAGTAGCCCCCGGCAAAGCCGAGGAGAGTGCAGACCCCGTAGAAAAAGGCGGGACTTTGCCCGGCCTGCAGGAAATAGAGGGCAATCCCGGCCACGGTCAGGAGCATGAAGAGGGTGATGGCCTTTTTCCGGCTTTGCAGAAGCTGGCTCAAGAAACCGCTGGAGAAATCGCCGAAGATCAACC
>DASWIU010000330.1:0-6021 GCA_036397515.1 Desulfurivibrionaceae bacterium
TCCAGGGCAATTTTCTCCATGGCCACAATGGCCTGCTCATCGTCGATCACAAAAATACGCTCACTCCCCTGCCCTGAGGAGACGAGCGTTTGGGGGGGCTCCTCGCCCGCCTGGTCCAACACCGTCGGGAAAAAAATTCTGAAGGTCGTGCCTTGGCCGATGGTACTGGCCACGGAAATCGCGCCGCCGGAGGCCTTTACCAGGCCATGCACAATGGCAAGCCCCATGCCCGCTCCCTTGCCCTGCTCCTTGGTGGTGAAATAGGGATCAAAGATGTGGTCCATCACCTCTTTTTCCATGCCCTGGCCGGTATCGCTCACCACCAGCAGAATATGATCCCCTGCCGCAAGCCCCTGGGCCTGCGCCTCCTCTTCCCCCAAGACAATATTTTCGAGGAACACGCTCAGGGTGCCCCCTTTTGCTTCCATGGCATGCGCGGCATTGGTGCAGAGGTTCAAGATAATCTGGTGGATCCGGGTAGGGTCGGCCAGGATGGGCCAACAATCCGCGGCGATCCGCTGCTGAATATCGATGTCCGAAGGAAGAAAAGCCCGCAAGAGCTTGAGCGCCTCCTTGACCACGCTCTGGATGCACATGGGCTTCATTTCCTGCTCGCCCTTGCGGCTGAAAGCCAGGATCTGCCGCACCAATTCCTTGGCCCGGTAGGTAGCCTTCAACACCTGAGCAAGACAGAGGTCCGGCTCGCTTTCCGGGCTCATTTTTTGTTTCGCCAGCTCGGTATACCCGAGAATCGCGGCCAGAATATTGTTGAAATCGTGGGCGATCCCCCCGGCCAGGGTGCCGATGGCTTCCATTTTCTGGGCCTGCCGCAGCTGCGCTTCAAGCGCCCGTCTTTCTTCCTCCTCCCGAAGGCGCTCTATCTCGGTCGCGGCCTTGACCGCCACAATTTCCATGATCTCCTGCAGCCTTGCCGTCGGCAGCATCTCCCGGGTCGAGAAGATATTGAGCACCCCCAGCACCTTCTGCTGCCCGTCCCGCAAGGAGACGCCCACGCAGCTTTCAACCTCCATCTCCTCAAGATCCTTGTTCTTGGGAAAAAGACGGCGAAGATCCCGGGGATAGCTCTTGAATACCTCCCGGACCACCGCCTCGCAGGGCGTCCCGGCCAGAGGATAGCTGAAGTTTTCCTGCTTTGCGCCCTGCCGGTAGAAAGAAAGGGTCCGCACCTCCCCGTCGGCCAGGACGCCGATAAGGCCGTAGTCCGCGTCAAGCCACGCACAGAGGCCCTCGATGATCCGGTCAAAACACTCCGTCCCGGTGGCGCCGACCATCCCCCGCACCAGGGCGTCGATGGCCCTGTCCGCCTGCTCCCGCGCCTTTCTGTTTGCGGCCTCCCGCAGCCCCCGAATAACCGCGGGCGCCAGCCGGACCAGCTTGTCCTTCATCACATAATCGCAGGCCCCGGCCTGCATGATCTCCACGGCGGTTTCCTCGCCGACCGCCCCGGAAACCAGGATAAAGGGCAGATCAAGCCCTTGCTCCCGCACCAGCCTCAGCGCCGCCATGCCGTTAAACCCCGGCAGGGCATAATCGGAAAGAATCACATCCCATTCCTGAAGCGCCAGGCTTTCCCGCATGGCCTCCACCGTATCCACCCGGACCCAATACGGCTCATAGCCGCCCTTGCGCAGGGCGCGGACAATGAGGGCGGCATCGTCCGCGGAATCTTCCACCAGCAAAACGCGGAGTTGCTCGCCCATCAGACGCTCTTTCCCTTCGGCGGCCCTTGGTTGAGCAGGAGCCAATACATGCCGAGCTGCCGGATCGCCTCGTTGAACTGAAGAAAATCAACGGGTTTGCGGATATAGCTGTTGCAGCCCAGCCGGTAGCTCTCGATCTTGTCTTGGTCCTCGTTGGAGGTGGTGAGGATGACCACGGGCAACAACCGGGTTTGCTCGTTCTCCCTGATCTTTTTCAGCACCTCCAGACCGTTGAGCTTGGGCAGGTTGAGGTCGAGCAGGACCAATTCCGGCTGGATCGAGATATCCCGCCCCCCATGTTTGCCGGTGCCATGGAGAAAATCAAGGGCCTCGGCCCCGTCCCGAGCCACCACCACCTCGTTGAGGATGTTGTTCTTTTGCAAGGCCCGGATAGTCAAGGCCTCATCATCCGGGTTATCTTCAACCAGCAGAATAATTCGCTCTTTCATCGTTCCTCTTTCCTCTTGCCTCTCAGAGGTTGAAATAAAAAGTCGCCCCATGCCCCACTTCCCCTTCCGCCCAGATCTCCCCCCCATGCCGGTGGATGATCCGCTGCACCGTGGCAAGGCCTATGCCGGTTCCCTCAAACTCCTGGAACGAATGCAAGCGCTGGAAGGCAACGAACAGCTTGTCGGCGTAAGCCATATCAAATCCGGCCCCGTTGTCACGGACAAAGAGCACCTTTTTGCCGCCCTTCTCCCGAATCCCAAAGGCGATCTTCGCCCCCTCGGTCCTGCCCGTGAATTTCCAGGCATTCCCCAACAGATTGTCCATCACCGCCCGCAGGAGCACGGCATCGCCCCGAACAGCAACCCCTGGCGCAATCTCAAAAGCCACAGCCCGCTCCGGGGCGGATTTCTTCAGCTCCCCGGCAATCTCTCCGGCCATGACGCTCAAATCCACCTCCTGGAAGTGCATCTCCCCCCTGGACAAGCGGGAAAGCTGCAACATGTCGTCGATCAGATCACCCATCCGGAGGCAGCCTGCCCGCACCCGGCTGATGTAGTCTTTTGCCGTATCGTCAAGCCGCTCGCCATAATCCTCCAGCAGGGCTTGGCTGAAGCCGTCGATGCCGCGCAGGGGCGCCCGCAAATCGTGGGAAACCGAATAGGCGAAGGCATCGAGTTCCTTGTTGGCCGCGGCGATCTGGACGGTGCGCTTCTCCACCCGGCCTTCGAGCGCTTCATTGGCCTGGCGCACTTCCGCCTCTGCCCGACGACGCTCGCCAACCTCCTGCTCGAGCGCCTGGGTCCGCGCCCGCACCATCTCCCGGAGCCGGGTATTGAGAAAGAGCAACCCGGCCAGCACCAGCAATCCGACAAAGGAAGAGGCAAAGATAATATAGATGAGGAAATACTGATGCGCCATGGGAGCGCGGATCGATTCAATCGCCCGGATGTCGCCGGCCTTCTCGCCAAAACCGCCTTGCCCCGGATAGAGCAACTGGAGACCGAGGGGCGCATCCTCCCTGTCTCCGTGGCATTTCAGGCATTTCTCCTGATTCACCAGAAAGGGGAGGGCGACATAGAGATAGTCCTTGCCCTTGATCCGGACCACCTCCCGGTAGGTCTTGACTTCCTTGTGTTCGTTGAACATCCGGATCAGTTTTTCTTCCAGGGCGTCCGCCTTGTTCACCGGATTGCGCGGATTGCGGGCGGCCATCTTGTAGTAGACCTCTTCCAGGCCGGCGGCCTTGCGCTCTTCATTGTATGCCTTATGCTGGTTTCTGACGATGAACGACGAGGAGAGAATTGCAGGGGCGTAAAACTTTTCGGCGACAGCCCCTTCCGCCTTCAGCTTGTAGAAAGCGGGATGCATGACTTCCTGGATATAGCGGTGCATGCCTTTGTGGGCAAGGAGTACGGCCTGGATGTTTCTTTCCGCCTCGTTGAGCACATAGAGACGGGCAAGATAATAGAGTCCCCCGGCGACCACGCAGGTGACTCCCAGCGCCACCGCCGCTATCTTCCAATAGCGGCGCCTTGGTTGTGCGGCAAAACCCCGTGATTCCGGCCCCATAGCTCCTCCCTGCAAAAGTGAACCCATTATAGGGGAGGAATCTTCGCGAAGTCAAACAAAGAAATGATGCAACAAAAAGGAGTTAGAGCACAGAGCCCCTCAGGGAGACACCCGGTTGCGCCCACCTTCCTTGGCCCGGTACAGGGCCTGGTCCGCCGCCTTGAGCACGGCCTGGGGCGTTTTCCTGGTTGGATCGGGCTGGGCCATGCCGATGCTGATGGTGAGGGAGACCTTTTTCCCGGAGGTTCCGCCCTTCTGCCTGTGGTCCGAATTCTTCCCGGCCCGGCCAGTACCCCTGACCTTGAATCCTGCCTCGGCTACGGCCGCACGCAAGGCCTCCAGATGGGGCTGGGCTGCTTTCAGGTCCTTGCCCGGAAAGAGGATGGTGAATTCCTCGCCGCCATACCGGAAGGGGCGGCCTCCCCCGCCCACCCTGCCGAGCAGGGTGGCCACCATGGCCAGCACCTGATCGCCCACGTCGTGGCCGTAGCGGTCGTTGAATTTCTTGAAAAAATCGATGTCCACCATGGCCACGGTGTAGGTGTTGCCCAGCTGAAGCAACGCTTCATTCAAGGCCCTCCGGGCGGGCAGAGTGGTCAACTCATCCCGAAAGGCCATTCGGTGGGCGCCCTCGATGGCGGCGGCAAGGAGAATCAGCGCGGCCACGCTGAAAAGAAAGGTCTGACGCGACGGATTACCGGCCGAAAAGGCAAGGAGCGCACAAACCAGAGCCCAAAAAAAGCCATGGTCCAACAGGTCGCGGTGGCGCCGGAAACGAAAGAGCAGAACCAGACCAGCCAGCCCCCAGAGCACCAGGACCGGGGAAGGCAGGGGGCCGACCAGGGGCAGGGAAACAGCCATGCGCTCCAGCTGCCGGACGATGAGCGGACCGCGCACCCCATAGAGCCCAAGCAGCAGCAGGGGCTGAAAAAGGATGAAGATAAAGCGGCGCAGACCCTGGCCGGTGACCATGCCCCGTTCGCGCCAGAAGGAAAAAAGCAGCAGGTTCAGCGGCAGCGCCAGCAGGGCCATGTGGAACACATACCTGGCCAGAAGCTGGTCGATCTGGGCCACCCCGCCATACCGGCGTAGCAGCAGATCGGCCAGCAGCACCGCCAGCGTCCCGAAGAGCAACCGGCTGCGGTTGAACCGCCAGCCGAAAAAAACCGCGACCAACCCCAAGGCCGGGGGCAACAGCCAGGTGATCCCGAACAACCATTGGGCCAGGCTGTCGTGCTGCAAGGAGGCCAGCGCCGCAGCCAGCAAAAGGCCGCCCGGCGCCAGATACAAAAAAAGACCTTGCCTGAAATGCATGTTTCCTCCGGATATTTTTTGCAGCGGTGTTGACTGCCAAACTCCCTGCCCTCTCGGCAGTCTAAGCTTACCGGCGAGGGACACACTTGATGGCCTCGTAACAACTGCCCTTCGACAGGCTCAGGGCGAACGGACATTTTCTTAACGCATTGATATTCCGTTCGCCCTGAGCCTGTCGAAGGGTGTTTTTCTATTTTTGCAAGAGGCTCATTACGAGTCCATCAATCTTGTGCTGAAACTATGCGTCCCCGCTCTTTTCGTCAACTACATATGCGAACCCTTCCATTTTTTTGCAAAGCAGGGCATGATGGACAATCATGAGAGACCAACACCCCAGGCCGCAAACCCCGCTCATCGACCCGGAAAAATGCACCGGCTGCGGCCTCTGCCTTACGGTCTGCCCGGACCAGACCCTGTCGCTGTCGGGCGGTAAAGCGGTAGTCAGCGGAGCTCGCTGCCTGGCCTGCGCCCATTGCCGCGCCATCTGCCCAGCCCAGGCCATCACCCTGCCCAATCTTGAGCACGCCCCCTTGTTCCAGACCTTTGAAGCGGACAACCGTTATCTGCCCCCAGGCCAGGGGGAGGCCGCCCAACTGGTCCGGCTCATGCTCTCCAGGCGCTCCTGCCGCAACTACACAAACCGCGCCCTGGACCCGTTGCTGCTGGAAGACCTGGTCCGCATCGGGGCCACGGCCCCCTCCGGCACCAACAGCCAGGGCTGGACCTTTACCATCCTGCCGCAGCGGCCAGCGGTCGAGGCCCTGGGCAATCTGGTTGGCGCCTATTTCGCCAAACTCAACCGCTTGGCGGCCAACCCCTTGCTGCGCACCATTCTCAGCCTGCTTGGCAAGCCGGCCCTGAGCACTTATTATCACCGCTACCATGAAACCAGTGCCCAGGGGCTGCGGGAATGGGCGGAGCAGGGGCGCGACCGGCTCTTCCACGGCGCACCCGCCGTCATCATCGT
>DASWIU010000331.1:0-11160 GCA_036397515.1 Desulfurivibrionaceae bacterium
CGGGATTTGGGGAGACTCTTGACAAGTGATAAAATAATTGTATAATCTACAGAATTATTCGGGCCTGCGGGAATAACTCAGTGGTAGAGTGTCAGCTTCCCAAGCTGAAGGTCGCGGCCGTGGCCATGCTCATCCGGCTCACCGCCCTGGCCACCCCGGAGGGCCAGGCCATTGTCACGCTGCTCATCGTCCTTTCGGTCTGTTCGATGTTTTACGGCAATCTGGTCGCCCTGGTGCAGACCGACATGAAAAGGATGCTGGGTTTTTCCGGCATAGCCCATGCCGGATATGTCCTGCTCGGTCTGGTCACCATGCAGGAGGTCGGCTACGCCACCTCGCTCTATTATATCGTAGGCTATCTGGTGATGAACCTTGCCGCTTTTCTGGTCATCTGCAAGGTGTCGGAGCAGGGCGAGAACCTGGCGGTGGATGATCTGGGCGGCTTGCACAAACGCGCTCCCCTGCTCGCCCTGACTCTGGCGGTCAGCATGTTTGCCATGGCCGGCATCCCTCCCTTTGTCGGGTTCATGGGTAAATTTATGTTGCTGACCGGGGCTTACAAGGCCGGCCATCTTCCCTTGGTCATTCTGGCGGCCATCAATACCGCCATCTCCATCTATTATTATCTCTCCGTGGTGCGGGTAACCTACTCGGCCAACGCGGAAGACCGCCCCGCCGTGGTTGTCGGTGGGATCGCCAAGGCAGTCAGCGTTGCCTTGGTCCTGATCATCATCGCCATGGGGCTTCTTCCCGATCCGATTCTGCAACTGGCCACGGACGCGGTTCGCGCCATCCTCTAACTCCAGGCCCATGGCCTGTCATCCGTGGAGTTTCCGCCGGGATTTGGGGAGACTCTTGACAAGTGATAAAATAATTGTATAATCTACAGAATTATTCGGGCCTGCGGGAATAACTCAGTGGTAGAGTGTCAGCTTCCCAAGCTGAAGGTCGCGGGTTCGAATCCCGTTTCCCGCTCCAGTTCAGTTCCGGGCCTCCCGGCGCTTGCTGGCAAGAAAACGCAATGTTTTCTTTGTGTGTGAGGGTGCTGTTCCGGCTAGGCAGCATGGTTTCGTATTGAAAGAACCGGTCATTCCGATCCGGTTGGTTTTTTTAGAAAGTGGGCTCAGGCCCGCTTTTTTTATTGGTATACTGTGCTATGGAAGAAGAGGCGATAGAGTCACCCCTGGTTCGGCGGTTGACGGAGCTTGTCGGGCCGGTGGTCGAGGGTTTCGGCTGTGAGCTGGTGGAGTTGCAGTTCAGGCGTGAGGCTCCGGGTTGGGTTCTCCGCTTGATCATCGACCATGAAAACGGCATCGGCATTGATGATTGCTCCCGGATCAGCCGGGAGGTCTCCCATCTCCTGGAGGTGGAGGATCCCATTGAGCAGGCATACAGCCTGGAGGTTTCTTCCCCCGGCCTGGACCGGCCCCTGAAGAAGGAAAGGGATTTTGTGCGCTGCAAGGGAAAAAAGGCCAAGGTGGTTGTAAGCGAGCCCATTGACGGGCAGAACCAGTGGATCGGCCTGATTGAAGATGTGACACAGGAGTCGGTAATGCTGCGCACCGACCATGGTATAATGGAAATCCCGTTTACCCGGATGAAAAAGGCCCGTCTGGTTATTGAGTTTTAAAACCGTCTGGCCGGTGTTGACCATAAGGGGGCGAGGCCTCGGTGGCGGATGTCCGGGGGTAATCGCCGTAATCGTTTGCCAGGAAAGGAAAAACGTGGCTCATCTCTGAAATGTAAACGTTTAGCAGTGCCGCGGATGCGCGAAAGAGGCCTGCGAGCTATAGCCCGGCTATGCGAGTAGGCCGATGACAAAGCAGATGCGGTGCTGCTGGATGTTTACTAATCGCCGCAAGAGAGACAGGAGAGAATAATGCTGTCAGATTTGAAACGCATTCTTGATCAGATCAGTAGAGACAAGGGGATTGATCGTCAGTTGTTGGTTGATGCCATTGAGGAAGCGGTGATGTCCGCAGCCAAGAAAAAATTCGGCCAACGGCGGGAGCTTGAGGCTCGATATAATGACGAGATCGGCGAGGTTGAGCTCTTCCAGTTCCGCAACGTGGTTGAGGCGGTCGAGGATGAGCAGACGGAGATTTCCCTGGCCGAGGCCTTGATTCTCGACCCGGAGGTGCAGCTCGGCGACGAGCTTGGCAGCAAGATGGACAGTGTTTCCGATCTCGGCCGCATTGCCGCGCAGTCCGCCAAGCAGGTGATCATTCAGAAAATGAAGGATGCCGAGTGCAATGTCATCTACGAGATGTACAAGGACCGCAAGGGCGAGGTTGTCAACGGCATTGTCCAGCGCTTCGAGCGGGGCAATATCATTGTCAATCTCGGCCGGACCGATGCCATCCTGCCGACCAAGGAGCAGATGCCCCGCAAGTCCTACCGCCAGGGGGATCGAATCCGCGCCCTGCTCCTTGACGTGCGCCAGAGCAGCCGGGACCCGCAGCTGGTTCTGAGCCGGACCAATGATGAGTTTGTGACCAAGTTGTTTGCCATGGAGGTTCCGGAGATTGCCGAGGGGATCGTGAAGATTCTCGGGGTGGCTCGGGAGCCCGGCGCCCGCGCCAAGATTGCCGTGAGTTCATCCGCCTCGGATGTGGATCCGGTGGGCGCCTGTGTCGGCATGAAGGGCTCCAGGGTGCAGAACGTGGTCCAGGAGCTGCAAGGAGAAAAAATCGATATCGTGCCCTGGAGTCCGGACCCGGCCCGTTATGTTTCCAATGCCTTGTCCCCGGCCCAGGTTTCCCTGGTGGTGGTGGATGAGGAGAAGAAAACTCTGGTGGTGGTTGTGCCCGATGACCAGCTTTCCCTGGCCATCGGCCGCCAGGGGCAGAATGTGCGCTTGGCCGCGGCCCTGTTGGGGTGGCGGATTGATGTGAAGAGTGAACAGAAATATGCTAAATTTAGTGAAGAAGGCTTCCAGTCGCTCCTCGAGGTGCAGGGCATGGATGAAAAAACCGCGGAAGCCCTCTATGATGCGGGCTTCAGTTCAGCCCAGGATCTGGCCGAGGCGGAGGTGGCAACGGTGGTTGCCGAACTGGAATCCCTCGATGAGAACAGGGTTGTCCGCTTGATCGCCGCCGCTCAAAAAGTTGAGACACCCCACGGGCAAGACGATTCCGAACCGGCTTCAACCGAGACTGGAGAGTAATAGGTTACTTGGCATGATCGCTGTCTTCGGGGAAACAGGCAAGGCGCCGATCCGGACCTGTCTGGGGTGCCGCCGGAGAAAAGCGCAGCAGGATTTGTGGCGATTTGCCGTGGACCACAGCGGTCGTGTAATGAAAGATTTCCGCGGGAAGCATGACGGGCGTCATGTCTACTGTTGTCAGGACGACAGTTGTCTGCGGAAGTTTTTTAAAAACAAAAAAGGATTATCCAGAGCGTTTCGCCAACAGGTGCTGGGATTTGACGAAGGGTTGCAAGACCTCTTCGGGAGTGAGCAATGACAAAAATCAGGGTTTACGAGTTAGCTAAAGAAGCGGAAATGGAGAACAAGGATTTGGTGGCGGCCCTCATTGAGATGGGTTATGCCGTTAAATCCCATAGTTCCTCGCTTGATGACGAAACCGCGCAGGATATCCGCCAAAGGCTCGGCATAGGCCAGACCAGGACGGAAGAAAAAAGGATCCAGGGCGCCGGGCGGACCACCATTATCCGCAGAAGAACCAAGAATGTGCCGGTTGAGGTCCCGCCGGCGGCAGAAACGCCCGCCAAGCCGAAACGGCCTGCCGTTTCCGTGGCAGAGAGCGAGGAGGCCGGGCCGGCCAAGGCGGAAATCTCCGAGGAGAGCGCTGGAGAAGCGGTTCAGGGCGCCGGAGAGGCCGAGAGGGCTGAGGTTGTCGAGCCGATCCTTGCCGCGGGTCAGGCAGGCGAGGAAGAGCCGGAGTTGTCTGCCCCGGCTGGGGAAGAAGAGCCCGAGGCAGCCTCGGAGGCCGGGACCGTGGAAACAGTGGGCGAAGAAGTCTCTGGAGCGGAAACGGTTGAGGACGAGGAAGCGGAAGAGCAGGCCCCCTTTGTGCCGGAGAAGCATCGCCAGGGGTTTGCCAGGGTGATTAAAAGGGCGGCCATTGTCATTGCCCCTGCTGCCCCTCCCCGTCCGTTCACCCCCAGGCCGCCGAAAAGGGTCGAAGCTGTTAAGGGAAAGCCCGCTGTTGCCGATGTTGCCGCAGCCAAGGGAGCCGATGAGGGTGACAAGGGGAAGAAGGGCAAGCGGTTTGTGAAATTCACCACGGAGACCGCCGAGCATGACCGGAGCAAAAAAGCCCCGGTGCGCACGCAGCGGCAGGCCGATATCGAGATCGAGGATGTTGACGATGCGCTGGGTGGAAAAATTCCCGCCGGCTTGCGTATAGCACGCAACTTGCGGAGCGGCGGCAAGAAAGGCAAACGCCAGAGCGTTTCCCTGCCGGCCGCGGAGCCCAAGGCGATCAAGAAGCGGATCAAGGTCCTGGAGACCATTACGGTTGGTGATCTTGCCCACCGGATGGGCCTCAAGGTCGGGGAACTCATCGCCAAATTGCTCGGCATGGGGGTTATGGCCACCATCAACCAGGCTCTCGATGTTGAGACCGCCACCCTGGTAGCCTCGGATTTCGGTTACGAGGTCGAGCAGGGGGTTACCGAGGAACAGACCATTCTCAATTTGGAAGAACAGGAAGGCGGCGGGGAGATGCTGCCTCGGCCGCCGGTGGTCACGGTCATGGGCCATGTCGATCACGGCAAGACCTCGGTGCTGGACGCCATCCGAAAAACCGACGTGGCGGCAGGCGAAGCCGGCGGCATCACCCAGCACATCGGCGCCCATTATGTCCGCTCCCCGCAGGGGGATGTGGTTTTTCTCGATACCCCGGGCCATGCGGCTTTCACCGAAATGCGTTCCCGCGGGGCCCAGGTTACCGATCTTGTTGTTCTGGTGGTCGCCGCGGATGACGGGGTCATGGACCAGACCAAGGAAGCGGTGAACCATGCCAGGGCAGCCAAGGTTCCCATTCTGGTCTGCGTCAACAAGATGGACAAGCCCGATGCGGACCCCATGCGGGTGAAAAGGGAATTGGCCGACCTGAATCTGGTCAGCGAGGAATGGGGTGGAGATACCATCTTCTGCGAAACCTCGGCCAAGACCGGCAAAGGCATCCCGGAACTGCTGGAAAGTATTCACCTTCAGGCGGAAATCCTTGAGCTCAAGGCCGATCCGAATCGGCGCGCCAAGGGGCATGTGATCGAGGCGCAGCTCCATAAGGGCCGCGGTCCGGTGGCCACGGTGCTGGTCGAGCAGGGAACCCTGCGGGTCGGCGATGCCTGTGTGGCCGGGATATTTTACGGCAAGATACGCTCCCTCACCAATGATCGAGGCGAAAATGTCAAGGAGGCCGGACCGGCCATCCCTGTCGAGGTTCAGGGCTTAAGCGGGGTGCCGCGGGCCGGGGATGAATTTGTCGTGCTGCCCGACGAGAAGCGGGCCAGGAGCGTGAGCGCCGACCGGCAGCTCAAAAGCCGGGAAGCCGAACTGGGCACCTACACCAAGATTTCCCTGGATAATCTGTTTGATAACTTGCAGGCAGGAAAGATCAAGGAGTTGCGGGTTGCCCTGCGGGCCGACGTGCAGGGAACCTTGGAGGCCTTCAGCAAGGCCATCGAGGATCTGGCAACCGACGAGGTCAAGGTCAAGATTCTCCATGCCGGCACCGGCACCATAACCGACTCGGATGTCTTGCTCTCCGCGGCCTCCGATGCCTTTATCATCGGCTTTAATGTTCGGCCCTCGGCCAAGGTGCAGGAGCTGGCCAAGAATGAGAAGGTGGATATCCGCACCTACGACGTCATCTACCACGCCCTGGATGACATCAAAAAGGCCATGGTCGGCTTGCTGGATGCCCGTTTCGAGGAAAAGGTCATCGGCACGGCCGAGGTCAGGGAAACGTATCAGGTTCCCAAGGTCGGCACCATTGCCGGCTGTTATGTGACCGACGGCAAGATCGAACGCAACGCCAAGGTCCGGGTCCTGCGGGAAGGGGTGGTGACTTTCACCGGCCAGCTTGCCTCCCTGCGGCGTTTCAAGGACGATGTCAAGGACGTGCAGGCCGGGTATGAGTGCGGCATCGGGATTGCCAACTACAATGATCTCAAGGTGGGCGATATGCTTGAGTTTTTTGTCCTGAAAGAGCTGGTTCGAGAGCTTTAATGGCGGCCGGCAAAGCAAAATCGCGTTTCGGCCTGCCTGCCGGTCTCGCGCGCAGCGAACCGAAAAGGCGGCCAATCCGGGTGGCGGATGCCATCAAGGCCGAGATTGCTTCGCTGCTGGTGCGGAAAATCAATGATCCCCGCTTGTACCATATCGTCATCACCTCGGTGGAGGTGAGCGACGATCTTGGCCATGCCCGGGTTTTGTACAGTATCCTGGGGGATGAAGATCCTAAAAATGTTGCCAAGGGATTGGAGAGCAGCAAGGGCTTTATCAGAAGCAACCTGGCACGGGCCTTGGAATTACGGCATGTGCCGGTGCTTGATTTTCGGCTGGATCTCGCGGGCAAGAAGCAAGCGGAAATGGAACAGCTACTCAGGGAGATAATACAAGATGACGACTCATCCCCGTGACGAGATTGTTCAGACCCTGAAAGCGGCCAAAAATGTTCTGGTGGCAACCCATATCCACCCGGACGGGGACGCCCTCGGTTCCCAGCTAGCCATGGCCAACATCCTGCGCTCCCTGGGCAAGAATGTTTTTCTCTACGGCGAGGAGCAGGTCTCCCATCTGTACCGGTTTCTGCCGGGAAGCGGCGAGATCGAATCCCTGCTCCCGGCCCTGAACGGCTTTGACTGTGGGATTGCCCTTGACTGCGGGGATTGCCACCGATTGGGTGGTGCCATGGACTCCCTGCTCACCGTGCATCCCTTTGTGGTGATCGATCATCACCTCGGCCATCAGGAATTCGGCGATCTGCGCTGGATTGCTCCGGATCGGGCTTCAACCGGCGAGATGGTCTATGATCTGGCCGAGGCCCTGGGTGCCGAACTGAGCTACGAAACCGCCTATTGCCTCTACGCGGCCATTGTTTCCGATACCGGCTCCTTCAAGTATTCCTCGACCACCGCCGATACCTTCCGCATTGCCGGCGCGCTTCTGGGCAAAGGGGTAAAACCGGCGGAGGTTTCCGGCAAGCTGTTTGATAATTTTACCGTCAAGCGCCTCAACCTCCTGCGGTTGGTGCTCGATTCCCTGCAGTTGTCCGCCGCTGACCAGCTGGCAATCATCGCCGCGCCGCGGGAGGTTTTTGTCAAGACCGGGACCAACCAGGCGGACACGGAAACCTTTATCAATTATCCGCGCTCCCTCAATACCGTGAAGATCGCCGCTTTTTTAAAAGAAACGGAGCGGGGGCTGATTTCGGTAAGCCTGCGCTCCAAGGGCACTGATTATGATGTGGCCGAGGTGGCCGCAGCCTTTGGCGGCGGAGGCCACCGCAATGCCGCGGGGTTTAAGCTGCGGGATACCAGCATCGGCGAGGTGCAGGAAAAATTGTTGGCGAAATTGTTGCCCATGGTCACAAGTTAGGAAGATGGAGCCTCTGCCGGAGATGCCCGCCCACGGCCATGCTGCCTCGGTGGGGAAACAGCCCCCCGTGGAACCGGCCCTTGCGGCCGGTATTTTTTTGGTGGACAAGCCGGTGGGACCGAGTTCCTTCCGCATGGTGCAACTGGTGCGCCGGGCTCTGGCCATCAAGAAGGTGGGGCATGCCGGCACCCTTGATCCTTTTGCCTCCGGCCTGCTGATCATCTGTGTCGGGCGTCCGGCCACCCGCCTTATCTCCCGGTTCATGGACGGTACCAAGCGCTACGAAGCGGTGCTCAAGCTCGGCATCGAAACCACCACCCAGGATCTGGAGGGTGAGGTTACCGCCCAAAAAGAGGTCGGGGTTTTTGTGCCGGAAGAATTGGCCCATTGCCTGGCCGGCTTTGTGGGCGAGCAAATGCAGACCCCGCCGCAGTATTCGGCGCTCAAGCACCTGGGAAAACCCCTGTACCACTATGCCAGGAAGGGGATTACCATTGAGAAGGCCCCGCGATCGATCACGATCTTCCAGCTTGAGCTTCTGGAGGCGGGGCCAGACACCTTGCGCATCGCAGTGGAATGCAGCAAGGGCACCTATATCCGGACCCTGGCCGAAGATATAGGCCGGGCCCTTGGTTGCGGCGCCCATCTCGTTGCCTTGCGCCGTCTGCAAAGCGGGCCGTTCACCGTGGCTGATGCCGTGGATGGCGCCGTTCTCCAGGATTCCACCCTGGCCCGGCCAGCGCTTTTGGCCAAGACCATCACCGTAGAAGAGGTTTTGGCCAAGCTGCCCCAACACGAGTGACAGGGTGCCGGCAAAAAGCACGCAATGACATTCAATTGACATTGGCGCAGGGATCATTTATTAAGAAGCGTACCCATTAGGAATCGATGGTTGGCAGCCGATTATTTCGTAACGGCTCCTCAAATTCTGTCGATCTCCCGAATTATTAATTTTAGTGCACGAGGATGTCATGACACTGCAAGCGGAACAGAAAAAAGAGATTATCACCCAATTCGCCCATCACGAAAAGGACACCGGCTCACCCGAGGTGCAGATTGCCCTGCTGACCTCCCGGATCACCTATCTGACCGAGCATTTCAAGGAACACAAAAAAGACCATCATTCCCGGCGCGGGTTGCTGAAGCTGGTCGGCCAGAGACGGCGTCTCCTGAATTACCTCAAGAGTAAAAACGTTGATATGTACCGCGACCTGATTCAAAAGCTTGGCATCAGAAAGTAGGATGCGATAACAGCCACCGCCGGGTTTCTGGCGGTGGCTCCATTTTGTTGAAATCGCACAAAAAACGCGATTACAACGGTGGCGATGTGTACTTGTTTAATTTTTTGTAACGGACCTGTGGCTTTTGGGTTATCACGAGCCCATCATTTTTTGCCCCTGTGTGCAATCCGGCATCGCCGCTTCTGAGTGCGGCTGGGGTAGCGAAGACACCACCTTCCCATTGCGGTAATATATTTCGCCCGAGCTAAATCCGGGTGGCGCGATTGCTCCCCGGCATTGGAAAGGGCGGCTGTTAGAGGAGAGTATATGTTTAAAAAAGTAACGATTGATCTTGGCGGACGGCCCCTCACCATTGAGACTGGACGCTTGGCAAAACAGGCAAACGGCACGGCCCTGGTAACCTATGGCGAAACCGTGGTGCTGGTTACGGCCACCGCGGCCAAGGACCCCAAGGCGGAAATCGATTTTCTCCCCCTCACCGTGGAGTATCAGGAGCGGTTTTATGCGGTGGGTCGTATTCCG
The DNA here is from genome assembly GCA_036397515.1 of Desulfurivibrionaceae bacterium. Lineage (GTDB taxonomy): Bacteria > Desulfobacterota > Desulfobulbia > Desulfobulbales > Desulfurivibrionaceae > Thiovibrio. Next base: position 9,334 of record DASWIU010000331.1, read on the forward strand.
GGCAGCTTTTTCCGGCGGGAAATCGGCCGGCCCAGCGACAAGGAAACCCTTTCCGCCCGTTTCATCGACCGGCCCCTGCGGCCCCTGTTTGTCAAAGGCTATCAGCATGAGACCCAGGTGATCGCCACGGTTCTCTCGGCCGATCAGCAGAACGACCCCGATGTGCTGGCCATGATCGGCGCTTCCTGCGCCCTGATTGTTTCCGACATCCCTTTCAATGCGCCGGTGGCTGGTGTAAAGGTGGGCTATATTGATGGTCAGTATGTGCTCAACCCCAGCCCGGAAGAGTGGGAAAAATCCCGGTTGAACCTCATCGTGGCCGGCACCAGAAACGCCGTGGTCATGGTCGAAGGCGGGGCGGACAGCCTCTCTGAAGCCGAGGTGCTTGAGGGTATCTTCTTTGGCCACAAGGCGCTGCAGCCCATCCTGGATATGCAGGAAGAGATGCGGGCCGCAGTGGGCAGGGCCAAGATGGCGGTCGCTCCGCCGGTGGTCAACGAGGCCTTGAAGGCCAAGGTCGCAGAGCTGGCCCGTGAAGGAATGCAGGCGGTCATCACCATGGCCGATAAGCAGGAACGCAGCGAGCTGTACCATCAGCTCCAGAAGAGTGTTGTTGCCGCCCTTGGCGAAGAGTATGCCGACAGCCTCAAGGAGGCCAAGGAGCATCTCCATTCCCTGAATAAAACCATGATGCGCGACCGGATCGTCAAGGACCAGTGCCGGATAGACGGCCGCCGTTTTGACGAGATTCGCCCGATCAGCTGTGAAGTCGCGGCCCTGCCGAAAGTCCATGGCTCCGCTCTCTTTACCCGGGGTGAGACCCAGGTCATGGTTTCCGCCACCTTGGGCAGCGGCGATGATGAGCAGCGGGTTGAATCCCTCACCGGCATGTCCTTCAAGCGCTTCATGCTCCATTATAATTTCCCTCCCTATTGCGTGGGTGAGGTCCGTTTCATGCGTGGCCCCAGTCGTCGGGACATCGGGCATGGCGCCTTGGCCGAGCGTGCTTTGTCCGCCGTGCTGCCCAAAGGCGATGAGTTTGCCTACACCATCCGCATCGTGTCCGAGGTCTTGGAGTCAAACGGCTCCTCCTCCATGGCCACGGTCTGCGGCGGCAGTCTTGCCCTGATGGATGCGGGCGTGCCGATCAAGAAGCCGGTTTCCGGCGTGGCCATGGGTCTGATCAAGGACGGCGAGACCATCGTCATCCTTTCCGACATCCTGGGTGATGAAGATCATCTCGGCGACATGGACTTCAAGGTCACCGGCACCGATGAGGGCATCACCGCCCTGCAGATGGATATCAAGATCGAAGGCGTCTCCAAGGAGATCATGACCAGCGCTCTGGCCCAGGCCAGGGGCGGCCGCCTCCATATTCTCGAAAAGATGAAGATGGCCATCGAGCAGCCCAGGGCAGATGTGCCTGATCATGCGCCCAAAATCTTCAGCCTGCAGATCAACCCCGACAAGATCCGCGACCTCATCGGCCCGGGCGGCAAGATGATCAAGTCGATCACCGCTGATTTCGGGGTGAAGATGGATGTGGAGGATTCGGGCAAGGTGACGATTTTCGCGCCCAACGGTCTGGTAGCCCAGGCGGTTATCGCCAAGGTCAACGAGATCGCCGCTGATCCTGAAATCGGCCGGATCTACGACGGCGTTGTCCAGAAGATCCTCGATTTTGGGGCGTTCGTTCAGATCATGCCGGGGGTTGACGGCTTGGTGCACATCTCCGAGCTTGACACCAAGCGGGTCGAGAAGGTCACCGATGTTCTCAAGGAAGGCGACGAGGTCCGGGTCAAGGTTCTGGAGATCGACCAGCGCGGC
>DASWIU010000332.1:0-3462 GCA_036397515.1 Desulfurivibrionaceae bacterium
GAAATGAAGGATATCCTCACCATCATCTTCCGGCTGACCGTCGCCTGCCTGCTGGCCGGGCTGGTCATGGGCACGGTCTTCATCGCCACCAACAAGGCGAAAAAGCACAATATCCACGTCAACGAGCAGAAGGTCATGCTCAGCCTTTTGGGCTTTTCGGAAAAGAATCCGGCCCCGGAAAGCGTGGCCATGCATGAGGTGTACCGTTATCTCGTCGGCGAAGGGGAGGCCCTGGCCATGGGCTATCTCCTGCCCCTGCGGGACGGCTCCTTCTCCTTTGTGACCATCGATCTGGCGGGCGGGTTCGTGGCCCAGACCCCGGTGGCGCTTGCCGCGGAAAAGGCAGCCGAAGAGGGCGACCGCACCCAGGCCATTGCCGCCGCCATCGGCGCGGACAAGGGGCTTCGTTACGCCGACCAGACCATCGTGGTCACCAACGACAACAAGAGAACCGCCTATCTGCTGCCCGGCCGATTCCCCGGCTTCAAGACCTTCATCGGCGCCATCCTGGCCCTGGACCGGAATTTTTCCATCCTGGGTCTTGAGATCATGGAGCACGAGGAGGATCCTGGCTTGGGCGCGGAGATAGACCAGGAATATTTCAAGAACCAGTTCAAGGGCAAACCCCTGGAAACGGTGAAGAAGCTGGAGGTCGTGAAAACGCCCCTGCCGGAGGAGTATCTCCAGGCCTTGGAGGCAGAGAAGAGCGGGCTCGGCGCGGAAGAGGTGGCACGCATCCAGGAGCAGTACCAGGATAACGATATCTACGCCCTTACCGGCGCCACCATCTCCAGCCGCTCGGTTACCAACGGGGTCAAGGCGATGGTGAAGAAGTTCGCCTACCGCTTGGCGATCTTGGACCGGGTTCTGGTCGAACAGCATATCGCGACGCCTTTTTAGGAGAATGTGACAGTGGCGACTGATAAAACAAATCTGCAACTGGTGGTCAACGGAATCCTGAACGAGAACCCCATCTTCCGGCTCGTGCTTTCCATGTGCCCGGCGGTGGGGATCAGCACCACGGTGATGAACGGCTTCATGCTGGGGATCGCCGTGCTCTTCGTTCAGGTCTGTTCGAGCTGCACCATTGCCCTGTTCAAGAACGTCATCCATCCCCGGATCCGGATCCCCACCTACACCCTGACCATCGCGACCTGGGTAACGGTGATCGACATGGTCCTGGCGGCTTACCTGCCCGAGGCCTACGCCAAGATGGGCATCTTCATAAAGCTCATCGTCGCCTTTGCCATCATCACCATGCGCCTGGAGATGTTCGCCAGTAAGGAGAGCGTCAACGCCTCGTTCTGGGACGGCATCGGCATGGGGCTCGGCTTCATGCTGGGGATGATGGCCCTGGGCTTTGTCCGGGAGCTGCTTGGGATGGGCACCCTGCTGGGCTATGACGTGCTGGGCTTTAAGCCGATGCTCTTTTTCGTGCTGCCCCTGGCCGGCTTCTTCTGCGTCGGCCTGATGATGGCCTTTTTCAACTATATCGAGATCGTCTACAAGCGAGCCAAACGGGCCTGAATCATGCATACGCACACTATTAAAAGGATACTGTTTTCCCTCGTTTTGGTCCTGGCCCTGCCGGTTCTGGCCCAGGCCCAGGAGCTGATTGCCGAAAAGTCCTTCGGCAAGGCGGCAAACGAGATCGTCGTGACCTTTGCCTCTGCCGTGGACCGGGCACAGGTCGAGGATCCGGCCAACTACCGGGTCTACGAGGAGCAGGATCCGGACATCCAGCTTATGCTGGAAAGCGTGGTCCTGGCCGAGGACGGAAAGACCGCCACCCTGACCTTTAGGGAGCCGCTCAACACCAGGCTGCCCCATGTGGTTTCCGCCAGCCGCCTTGCCGAAAGCGGGGTTGCGGCAACCTTTACGGTGGTGAAGCCCTACCTCGGCTACCTGTTTTCCATTCTCATCAGCGCCCTGTTGATCAACAACTTTGTCTTCACCAAGTATCTCGGTCTTTGCGTCTTTTTCGGCACCTCCAAGCGCAAGGACACGGCCAAGGGCATGGGGCTCACCTTCACCATGGTCATGGTGGTCAGCGCCATCATGAGCTGGTTTTTTTACCAGTTTATCCTCAAGCCCTATGACCTGAACTTTTTGCAGATCGTGATCTTCATCGGCCTGGTTTCCCTCACCGTGCAGGCGGTGGACACGGTGCTGCGCAAGGTGAATCCCGCCCTGTTCAACGCCTTCGGCGTCTATCTGGTACTGGTCATCGCCAACTGCGTGATCATCGCGGTGCCGCTGATCCTGGCCGACAACGAATACAATTTTTGGGAGTCCTTCATGCTTGCCCTGGGGGCAGGCGGTGGTTTTCTCCTGGCCCTGTATCTGATGAGCTCGGTCCGGGAGCGGATGGAGCTGGCCAAGATTCCGCCGACCTTCAGGGGCGTGCCCATCGCCTTTATCGTCGCCGGACAGTTTGCCCTGGCGTTTCTGGGCTTCTCCGGGCTGGCAATTTTTTAGGAGCCGTTACAAAATAACTTGTACAATTCGGACTGTTTCTTTACGGCTCCTTATGCCATTGTGTCCATACGAAATGACCAAGTTATTTTTTAACAATGGCTTAGGAGCCGTTAGGAAATTTTAACGCAACGGCGCAAAGTCGCAAAGTTTTAGCAGTGTTAACGGCGAGCCCTTATTTCTGGAGGTTATCTTCGCGTCTTTGCGTTAGATTTTTTTTAGTTATTCCCTTGTGTATGGGAAAGGTGTGGAAATGGATCCAGCATTAGTCAAACTCGCCCTGGGGGGCATCGCTCTCCTGGGCTGCATCGGTCTTTTCTTCGGCATCGGCCTGGCCCTGGCGGCGCATCGCTTTGCCGTGGAGGCCAACCCCTTGATCGAAGAGGTCTTGGAGTCTTTGGCCGGCGCCCAGTGCGGCGGCTGCGGCTATCCGGGCTGCGAGGGCTATGCCATCGCGGTGGTCACCAACCCCGAGGTGCCGCCCAACCTCTGCTATCCCGGCAAGGAAAAGGTGGCCGAGCGGGTGGCCCAGCTCACCGGCAAGAAGATGACCGAGGTGGAGGACATGATCGCCCTGGTCCGCTGCTCCCGCAAGGAAGGCAGGGTCAGCCACAAGCACGAGTACATCGGCTTTGCCTCCTGCACCGCGGCCAACCTCGGCTTCGGCGGCCCTTCGGCCTGCAACTATGCCTGCATCGGTCTGGGCGAATGCGCCGAGAGCTGCCCCTTTGACGCCATTGCCATGGTGGACGGCTTCCCGGTGGTGAACCCCGACAAGTGCGTGGCCTGCGGCACCTGCGTCCGGGCCTGTCCCAAAAAGGTCATCGAGCTGATGAGCCTCAAGGCCAGGGTGCATGTGCCGTGCAGCACCAAGGATCTGGGCAAGAATGTCCGCAAGGTCTGCGAGGTGGGCTGCATCTCCTGCCAGATGTGCGTGAAGAAATGCCCGGCCGAAGCCATTGCTTACGCGGACGGCCTGATCAAGAT
>DASWIU010000333.1:0-6378 GCA_036397515.1 Desulfurivibrionaceae bacterium
CCGGCGCGGGGTTGTCTTCCACTACCGCCACCGCTGGCAGGGTTTTGCCCCGACAGGCGCCCCGCTCTTTCTCACCGATACCGGCGAGCTCCTCGCATTCCCGGCCCAGGGTCTGCTCCTTGCCCTGGGCGGGGCGAGCTGGCCCCAAACCGGCTCCGATGGCAGCTGGGCCTCATTTCTTACCGCCCGAGACATCCACCTGGAACCATTCCGCCCGGCAAACTGCGGAGTTGAAGTGGCGTGGTCCGAACATTTCCGTACCCGCTTCAGCGGCAAACCCCTCAAAAATATTTTGCTCCGCTGCGGCGACCGGCAGGCCATCGGCGACATAATTATTACCGCCCATGGCCTGGAAGGAGGTCCGGTCTATGCCTTGAGCAGCGTGCTCCGCGACCTGCTGGACAAAGGCAGCCCGGTCCCCCTTTTTCTCGATCTCAAGCGCGATCTCCCGCTGGAACGGATTCGGGAAAGGCTTAACGAGCCGCGCGGCAAGGAAAGCCTCGCCAATTTTCTGCGCAAGGCCATCCACCTCACCGGGCCGGCCTATTCGCTGCTCCGCGAAATCTGCCCCCCGGAAGAGCTGGACAACCCAACGGCTCTTGCCGAACAGATCAAGAATCTTCCCGTGACCATCCGCAACACCAGGCCCCTTGCCGAGGCAATCTCCTCCGCCGGGGGCGTCGCCTTTCTTGAGGTGGACGCGGACCTCATGCTCCGCAAACTGCCGGGGGTATTCGTGGCCGGAGAAATGCTGGACTGGGAAGCGCCGACCGGAGGCTACCTGCTGCAGGGCGCCTTCAGCACGGGATATCGTGCCGCCCAAGGCCTTCTGAACTGGCTGGGCCATGCCCGCCACTCTTGAAAATAATCCCGCTGCTTCATTTCTCCGCTTGCAATCAAAACAAATGTATCGGACAATCCATCCTGTTATCATTTGATGGCCGGGGTGGTATAAAGAAACACCGGGTGCGCATCTTCCGGCAGCCATCAACCAATATTTTTCACACGGAAATTCGCCATGAAAATTACCATCACCTACTGCTCGCAATGAAATTATCTGCCCCGGGCTTCCAGGCTGGAAGCCGAACTGAAGAAACAATTCGCCGCCGAGGTTGCGCTTATTCCCGGTTCAGGCGGCATCTATGAGATCGTGGCCGACGGCCGCCTGGTCTTTTCAAAAAAGGCGGCCGGCCGTTTTGCCGAGCCCGAGGAAATCATCAGCCTCATCCAGAGCCAGGGCTAACCGGAAACCCTTCTGACCACCATGACCGCACCACCAAAAACCCCAGCGACCCTAACCCTCCTGGATACCATCGATGCCCTCGATGCCCCGGAGACCAGCGGCCACCGCTGGCTGCTCGCCGAGGGCACCACCTATACCCTGGGCCGGGTGGCCAACACCGATATCGTGCTGCCCTACTCCTGGGTATCGCGGAAGCACGCCATGATCCAGAGGGAGGAAAACGGCCGTTTCAACCTCCTGGATCTGGGAAGCTCCAACGGCACCTTTCTCAACGGCCGAAAAATCCATACCCCCGTCACCCTGCAAAACGGGGACTGCATCGGCATCGGCAGCACCCGCCTCCTGTTCCATCAGGAGACGACCCCAGCCCGGCCGGCACCACCAACCGGCCCGGACCTCGATGAAATGACGGTGGCCTTTGTCCAGAAACAGATCATCACCATCCTGATCTGCGATATCCACGATTTCACCAAGCTGTCCGAAACCATGGGGGACCAGTGGGTTTCCCAGCTCCTCCAGCACTGGACCGGAGGGGTAAGCAAGCTGGTAAACAAACATAACGGCATCGTCGATAAATTCATCGGGGACGCGGTCATGGCCCTGTGGGCTGGGGCAAATCTCCGGGACAATATCCAGCAGGCCCTGAAAACCGCCATTGCCGTCAACCTCTTCACCAGCAATCTCGCCAAGAAGATTCCGGATCTTCCCTGGCCGCTGCAAATCGGGGCGGCGCTCAACACCGGCGAGGCCATGTTGGGCAACCTCGCCCAGGACGGGCAGAACAACTATACCGTGGTCGGGGACGTGGTCAACGTGGCATTTCGCCTGGAAAACATGACCAGCCGCCAGGATGACCTTGATCTGGTGATGGGCTGCGACGCCGCCGTACACCTGCTTGAGCCCGAGGCTTTTTTCAAAAAATACTCCTTCCGGGTCAAGGGCAAACAGGAGGCGGTTGAGGCCTACGGTTGCAGCTTTGCCCAACTTTCCACCTATCTCAGGGAAAAATAATACCGGGCCGGCCGCCCTGTAAGCAGGGTTGCCCGGCCCAAGCAATTTTTTTAACGCCACTGCCCCACCATGAAAATTCCGGAGCGCCTGACGAAAACATGATCCCCGAGCCCAGAAAATTTGTCCGGATAGTCACCGACTATCTCCTTGCGGAAGACCGGATAATCAATTTCAATATCTATACCAAGCCTCCCAACAGCAACAAACCGATCCTGCTGATCGCGGCCAACACCAATATCGCCGACATCAAGGAGACCCTCACCAGGAAAAGCCACGGGCCGCTTTTCATCACCCGGGATTCCAGCAAAAAATTTGAAAATTTTCTGGAAGATTCCCTGGATTCCATCATCGGAAATGCCGCCATCCCCCTTGAGCAAAAATCATCGGTGGTGCATGCCTGCGCCAAAAACGTCATCCGGGATGTGTTTGACGACCCCCGGAGCGGCACCAACATCTCCCGGGCCAAGGGCGTAACCAGCAGGCTCATCGATCTTACCCTGGCGGACACCCAATCCATCCGCCATCTGCTTAGTCTGGGCGCCCACGATTACTACACCTTTTCCCACTGCGTGAATGTGGCGGTTTTCGGCATCGGCCTCTGGCTGATGCTCCGCAAGAATGACGGCCCGGAACTCCACGATTTTGCCCTGGGCTGCATCCTGCACGATGTGGGAAAAAGCCAGATCGTGGACAGCATTCTGAACAAACCGGGGAAGCTCGACTTCGAGGAATTCGAAATCATCAAAAAACACCCCGGCCAGGGCCACTGGCTCATGGACAAACACGCCTCCGAGATTACCCTGGATGTGATCATCCACCACCACGAGAAAATCAACGGCCAGGGCTACCCCCACGGGCTCAAAGGGGACCAGATTTCCGACAACGCCAAAATCGCCACCATCGCGGACGTGTACGACGCCCTGACCACCAACCGCCCATACGGCGGGGCGCGACGCCCTTTGAGCGCCCTGACCCTGATGAAGGAGGAGATGGTCGGCCACTTCGAGCAAAAAAGATTTGAGGAATTCATTCTGTTTTTAGGAGGGAGGTCCTGACCTCCCCTCCTTGACACAGGAGGATCGAGGAGATTTAAAAACGGCGGGTGCAACCGGCCAGTCCGAAAAATCCCCCCTCGCCCCCCTTTGTCAAAGGGGGGAATAAAAGAGGCCTCCCTTGGCCAAGGGGGGAATTAAAGGAGCCTCCCTTGGCCAAGGGGAAACAAAGAGGCACCCCTTCACTGCCGGGCAACAAGGAGCAACGCAGCATGTGGTCATCGAAAGACGTATATTACATCTCGGACAGCACCGGAATCCTCGCGACAAACCTGGGCCAGGCCCTGATCTGCCAGTTTCCGGAAATCAATTTTCATGAAGAAAAATTCCCCTTTGTCCTCAACAAGGAAGAAGCGACCAAGATTCTGGACTATATCCTGAAAAAATCCGCCGGCCGCAGGCCCCTGATTTTCAGCACCATCATGACCAAGGAAATCCGCGCTGTTTTCGATTCCCCCGAGGTCGAGCTTTTCGACGCCTTTGAATTTTTCATGACCCGGCTGGAAGGCTGCCTTGAAGCAAAAGCCCTGGGCGTTCCCGGCTTTTCCCGGCATATCGACAACCTGACCATGGCCAAAAGGGTCGAGGCCATCCACTACTGTCTGGAACATGACGACGGGGTCAACATCCATGAGCTGGACGAGGCAGAGGTCATCCTGCTTGGGGTTTCCCGCTCCGGCAAGACCCCGGTCAGCGTGTACCTGGCAACGCAGATGGGGTTAAAATCGGCAAACTTCCCCCTCACCGCCGAGTATCTCCGGGAATACACCCTGCCGGAGGAAATAATCAAGAACCGGAAACGCGCCATCGGCCTGACCACCACCCCGGAAGTGCTCCACAATGTCCGGGAAAAACGCTACGCGGACAGCAATTATGCCAAACGCTCCACCTGCAGCGAAGAGATTCAGACGGCCGAAACCATCTTTCACAACCACCAGATTCCCATTGTCTCCACGGCGGGAAAATCCATAGAGGAGGTTGCCACCCAGGTTTCCCAGGAGCTGGGCCTTTCCAGAAAGCCGGCCTCGCTGGACGAACGCGCCTGATATTTTCCCAACGGCGGCCATGCCTTTAGGCCTTTTTCCCCTGGGTCGTTTTTTTTCATATGCCGCCCAACCAAGCATCATGGTATGGTGTACTCGACAATGGGTTCTTAATCTCGCGGGCCTATGGCTCCCATATCCCAGCAACCATCCGGGGTTTTTTCCTTGGCGCCATTCTCTCTCACCGTATCCCTGCTGCTGTTGGGCGGTCTCCTGCCGGATGACGCCTTGGCCTTTCAACCCCATGCCTATTCCGGGCTCTACATCCATCAGCTCGCCCACTTTTTCCTGATTGTCTCCCTTTTCTTTTTTGTCGCAAAAGCCCGCCAAACCTACCTCGTTTCCCTCAAGGGCTGGCAATACATCATCGCCGGGACCTGGCTCCTCATGCTCTGGAGCGCCGCCACCATGGTGGGACATTTTCTTGATCTGCATATCAGGGAAGACGCCCTGTTCCTGCCGCCCGGAGCAAATATCCCCCTGCTCCGCCTGACCGGCTGGCAAGAGGCCCTGTATTATATCCTCAAACTCGATCACCTCATTGCCGTGCCTGCCATGTTTCTTTTCTATCGGGGCCTTAAATTGCTCCGGGAAAAACAAGCGGCGCCGCCTTCCCCCGGGCAGGACCGCCCATGATCACCATCTCCATGCTCCCGGTCTGGCTCCTTGATTTTGGCGGCGCCATTGCCCTCATCATTCTTTCCGGGCTATGCCTCAAGCATGCTCATGCCCTGGCCCGCACCGACCGGGAAAGCCCCCTGGCCATCTTTCTTCTCTGGTTCTGCGGGGCGCTTTTCGCCCTTGCCCTGTCGCGCTCCAGCGGACACATCCTCAACTACCTCCTCACCATGTCCGGCCGGAAAGGCCTCTGGTTGTTCCTGGCCCCGTACAGCGGGTCCATCAACAGCATGGCCTTCATTATCATCGCCTCGGTGACCCTCTTTTTCAATCGGATCGAAACCATCATGGAACGGATGGTGCGGGACCGCGAAAAGATCGAGAAAAACAGCCAGGATCTCTTTCGCCTGAACAAAGAGATCGAGGCGGTCATCGCGGAGCGGACCCGAGCGAGCATAGCCCTGCGCATCGCCCATGAGGTGCGCAATCCGGTCACCATCATCGGCGGCATGGTGCGCCGGCTCCTCAACGCCTATCCGGCGGAGGAGGAGGGGAGGTTGAAACTGGTCCACATCCTTGACCAGGCCCGCAGACTGGAAAATCTGGTGAGCAAATTCGAGTCGGTCCGGCCGGAAGCAAAAAAAATCTTCGCCCCCCTGGATCTCAATCCCATTGTCGCGGAGGCGGTGGAATCGTTGCAGGAAGAGGCCCGCGTCCGAGAAGTGAGCCTCCTGCCCACCCTCAGCCAGACCCCGCTTTTTTTCCACGGCAACAGCTCGCTCATCAAGATCGCCCTGGCCCATCTGCTCCGCAACGCGGTGAATGCCTGCGGCAAGAAAAATCGGATCATTGTCACCACGGAGATGACCTCGGCCGGCTGCCAGGTCAAGATTACCGACGATGGCCCCGGCATCTCCAAGGAAATGCTCGAGGTTATCTTCGACCCCTATCTGCACGTCAACCGGCAGAGCACCGGCCTGGGATTGCCCTATGTCAAACAGATCATCAACGAACACATGGGCACGGTCACCGTCACCAGCGAACAGGGCAAAGGCGCCACCGTCCTGATCGTCCTGCCAACCCACCTTGGCGAGCTCACCGGCGTTGCCGGCGGCAGCTACGCCATCTGAGAATTCTTTTCCGCGATGCAATTCCGGAGTTAACAAAATCGCGGATGGCTTTTTTCAACATCTATTAGAAATACCCGGCACAATGTGCTATGGTGTGCGATTGTTCTTTTCCTCAATTGACAATCTCAGCGGATAATGCACACCCATGCTTGCCATCAACCAACTTTCCATCCAGTTCAGCTCCAAACACCTGTTCAAGAACGTCTCGGTCCGCGTCCATCCCGGCGAAAAAATCGGCCTGGTCGGCGTCAACGGGGCAGGCAAATCCACCCTGCTCAAGA
>DASWIU010000334.1:0-5602 GCA_036397515.1 Desulfurivibrionaceae bacterium
CCGGAACTTGCGGAAAAGGTCCGGGAAGGCCGCAGCCGGGAGTTTTCCCGCTTTCCCGAGTTCAGCGCACCGGAAAGCCGCGAGCGCCTCCCGGACCCCACCGCGGAAGCGACCTTTCTCTCCGCCAAGCTCGACTGGCAGACGCTCACCTCCACCGAGGGAGCTGACTGGCATGGCTACTACCGGCAGCTCCTCAGCCTGCGCCGCCGGGAAATCATCCCCCGCCTTGCGGCCCTGCAAGCCGGGAAAAACAGCCGGCGCACCTTCGGCCCAACCGCCCTTGCGGTCCGCTGGCCCCTACCCAGCGGAGAAAGCCTGCTGCTCTTCGCCAATCTCGGCCCGCATCCCGCAGCCGGGGTCAGTCTCCCGGCACTGCCCCCCCTCTTTGCCAGCCATGCCCCTTCCCCAACCGCGGCAGGACAGACAGCCATGCCTCCCTGGTCGGTGTTCTGGTTTCTTGCGCCAATCCAGACAGGAGAACCACACCCATGATCCCGGAACTCCCCATTGCCACCTACCGCCTCCAATTCAGCAGCGGCTTCACCTTCAACGAGGCCAGACGCATCGTTCCCTATCTGCATGCCCTGGGGATCAGCCACTGCTATGCCTCCCCCCTCCTCAAGGCCCGCAGCGGCAGCAGTCATGGCTACGACATCGTCGACCACAACGCCCTCAACCCGGAACTGGGCAGCCCGGAAGAATTCCGGCTCCTGGTCGAGGCCCTGCACGCCCAGAACATGGGACTCATCCTCGACATCGTCCCCAACCACATGGGGATCGGCGGCAGCGACAACGGCTGGTGGCTCGATGTGCTCGAAAACGGTCCGGCCTCTCTCTATGCCGACTATTTCGACATCGACTGGTATCAGCCTACAGCCGGGATATTCAGTGGCAAGGTGCTGCTCCCCATCCTGGGCGACTATTACGGCAATGTGCTCGATCGCGGCGAGATCGAACTTTCTTTCAGCGAGGAACAAGGGGGATTTGCCGCCCGCTACTATGAGCATCTGCTGCCCATCGACCCCAAAACCTATCCGCTGCTCCTCGGCCCAGCCCTTGCCTTTCTCAAAGCTCGGCAGGAAGGGGCGGCGGAGCTGCTCCCCCGGCTGGAGCAGCTGCTTGCCGTCTGCCGGCATCTGCCGGGCCGGCAGGCGGCAAGCCCGCGCCGCCGGAAGGAACGGCAGGAACGACTGGCGGCAACGAAACAGGAGCTTGCCCTGATCTACCGGGAGCCATGGGGGCGGGAAGCCATCAACCACAGCCTGGCCCTTTTCAACACCAAGAAAAACAGCCGCTCCCGCTACAACCTGCTGCACCGCCTCCTGGAAAAACAGGCCTACCGGCTTGCCTTCTGGCAAGTAGCAACGGACGAGATCAATTACCGCCGCTTCTTCGACATCAACACCCTGGCCGGCCTGCGCCAGGAGCAGGCCGAGGTTTTCAGCGCCACCCACCGTTTCCTCTTCACCCTCATCGAAAAAGGGTTTATCCAGGGGGTACGCATCGACCACCCGGACGGCCTCTTTGACCCCCAGGGTTACTATGCTCGCCTGAACGCCGAAATCCGCAGCCGCCTGCCGCAGACCGGGGCGCAGGGCAACGCGCCGCCCGCTTTTTACCTGGTGGCCGAAAAAATCCTGGCCAGTTACGAGGAGCTGCCCACGGAGTGGCCGATCCACGGCACCACCGGCTACGACTTTGCCAATCTGCTCAACGGCCTTTTTATAAACCCGGAGGGGGAAAGGCAGCTCACCCGGCTCTATCAACTCTGCACCGGGCAAAACACCGCCTATGACGAGAATCTGTATGCGGCAAAAAGGCTGATCATCAAGACACAGCTGGCCGGCGAAATGACCGTACTGGCCAACCTGTTGCGCCACCTTGGCGAACAGGATCACCATACCCGTGATTTTACCCTCACCGGCCTTAGGGAAGCGCTCAGCGAGGTGGTTGCCTGCTTTCCGGTGTATCGGACCTATGTGACCCCAGCGAGGGTGAGTGACGAAGACCGCCGCTTTGTGGAGTGGCCTGTTGCCGACGCCAAGCAGCGCAATCCGCTGATAGACCCCGCCATCTTCGACTTTATCCGCGACTCTCTGCTGCTGGCAAGAAAACTTGGCAACCCTCGGGGCAAGCAGCAGAGCAAGGCGGCTCGCTTCGCCATGAAATTCCAGCAGTATACGGCACCGGTCATGGCCAAGGCCCAGGAGGACACAGTCTTCTACCGCGATTGCCGTCTGCTCTCCTTAAACGAGGTGGGCGGCGACCCACGCCGCTTCAGCATCTCCCGGACAGCCTTCCACCAGGCCAACACACTCCGGCAGCAGAACCGGCCGTATGCCATGCTCGCCACCTCGACCCACGACAGCAAACGCAGCGAGGAGGTCCGCGCCCGGATCAATGTGCTGAGTGAGATCCCCGAGCTTTGGAAACAAGGAATCCGGCGGTGGCAGCGGCTCAACCGCCGCCATACCCGGCAGTTGCAGGGACATCCCGCGCCAAGCCGCAACGACGAGTACTTGCTCTACCAGACCCTGCTGGGCGCCTTCCCCCTCCCGAGCCCAACGGAGCTGGAACTGGGCCGGTATCGGGAGCGGATCACCACCTATATGCGCAAGGCGGTGCGGGAGGCCAAGGTGCATACCTCCTGGCTCAATCCCGACCTTGCCTACGAGGAAGCCCTTGCCTCGTTTATTACAATCCTGCTGCAGCCGGGGCAAAACAACCGGTTTCTTGCCGATTTTGGGCAATTTTGCGAAAAAATCAGCCGCTGCGGCCTGCTCAACGCCCTGTCCCAGCTGCTCCTCAAACTGACCGCCCCCGGGGTGCCGGACATCTATCAGGGCAACGAGCTGTGGAATTTCAGCCTGGTTGATCCGGACAACCGGCGCCCCGTGGATTTCGCCCGGGCCCAAAATCTGCTTGGAGATCTGGAGGCCCTCTTTGCGGACGATGCGCCGCCAGGCCCGGCGCTGGCCATCCTGCTGGCAACCCTGGCGGATGGCCGGGCCAAGCTCTTTGTCACCAGCCGGACCCTGCGGTTTCGCCGGAAGCACCCGGCCCTCTTCAGCCAAGGCGCCTACGAACCGCTCCCGCTCCAAGGCGAGGCCGAGCATCATCTCTGCGTGCTGGCCCGCTCCTTGCCCGGGCAGCGCCTTATTGCGGTGGCGCCCCGTTTTTTCGCCTCGCTCCCCGGCGATCAGGAAGCACCCTATGCGGAACAAGCGGAGAAGATGTGGGGGCAGACCCACATCGCTCTGCCGGAAAATAGTGCTACCGAAAGCTACCGAAATATTTTTACCGGGGAGATCCACCAGCCCATCCGGCAGAACGGCCAGGATGTTCTGCCGATCGCTCCTGTGTTGCGAATCTTTCCCGTGGCCCTGCTCTACCAGGGCCAGTGAACACGGGGCCGAGAAAAAAACCGCCTGCGCAATGATCAGTTGCATCGCTTCCGAGGATTTCTTTGCTTGCCCAAGACCCCCAAGCGGTCTATAATTGTTTTTTTTGTATCCTTCCGGCTGGTTGCGCCTTGTTTGGGCAACCGTGCCTTCTCTCAACACGACCCTTGGAGCCGTTCCGTGACCCTGTCCAGTGCAAAGAAAAAACAGCTGCGCGCGGCTGTCGGCAAATTCAGCAAGGCCAATATCCTGGTGCTCGGCGACATCATCGTCGATCACTTCATCTGGGGCTCTGTTTCTCGGATTTCTCCGGAAGCGCCGGTGCCGGTGGTGGATGTCACCCACGAGAACCTGCTCTTGGGCGGGGCAGCCAACGTTTTGCACAACATCTACGCCCAGAACAGCCGGGCCTCACTTTGCGGGCTGATCGGCAACGACGCCATGGGCGACCATCTCTTGAACCTGCTGGCGGAACTCGGCTCCCCTGCCGCGGGCATCGTCCGCACCGCAAACCGCCCCACCACCCTCAAGACCCGGATCGTGGCCCAGCACCAGCAGGTGGTCCGCTTTGACCGGGAAAAAACCGGGGAACCGAGCCCGGAACGGCTGGAAGAGATCTGCCGCTTCATCGACGACCACCTGGAGAGCTTCGACGCGGTCATCGTCTCCGACTACAACAAGGGCATGATCAACCTGCCCCTGATGGACCATCTGCGGAGCCGGCTTAAAAAACGAAAGATCCCGCTCATCATCGACCCCAAGCCCCAGCACCCGGAACGCTTTCGCGGCGCCACCATCATCACCCCCAACCTGCACGAGGCCGAGCGCATGGCCGACATGGCCATCAAAACCGAGGCGGACCTACAGACCGCGGCCCATCTCCTGCAAAAAAAGCTGGCCAGCGACGCGGTCCTGATCACCCGGGGCGAGGCGGGCATGGCCCTCTATGAAAAGGGACAGCCCCTCTTCACCATCCCCACCATGGCCAAGGAGGTGTACGATGTCACCGGCGCAGGCGACACGGTGATCGCCACCCTGGCCCTGGGTCTGGCCGTGGGTCTCACCGCCGCCGACGCCGCCACCATCGCCAACTTCGCCGCCGGCATCGTCGTAGGCAAGGTGGGCACGGCCACCGCCTCCACCGCCGAACTTCTCGAGGCCATCGGATGAAAAGACCGTTGAGCATGACCGGTTACGGCCGGGGCGAAGTGGCCGGAGCCAGAAGCTGGACCGTGGAGGTCCGCTCGGTGAACCACAAGTTTCTGGACCTGAGCATCAAAATCCCCCGCAAGTATCTCGGCCTGGAAGAGCGGATCAAAAAAGAGATCTCCGCCTACTACAACCGGGGCCATGTGGATGTCTATGTCAACCCCGGGGCGGAGGCGGGCGACAATATCCGCCTCGCACCCAATCTGCCCCTGGCCCGCAATTATTACCAATGCCTGGAGGCGATCCGTGAGGATCTCTCCCTCGAAGCCCCGACCCTGGCCATGATCCAGAACTACAAGGAGATCATCGTTGCCCACGAGGAAGAGGAAGACCTGGAAGCGGTCTGGCCGCGGGTCTCCGAGGCCCTTATCCAGGCCTTGACCATGGCGCAGGGTATGCGGGAACAGGAAGGCGAGGCGCTTAAAGATGAGTTGCGCCAGCGGTTGCAGGAGTTTGCCAAGACCGTGGAGACCATTGCCCAGGATGTCCCCGCCATTGTCCAGCGGAGAACCGAAAAACTCAAGGAACGGTTGGCCGTTCTCCTGCAGGGGGTTGATCTTGATCCCCTCCGCTTGGCCCAGGAGGTGGCGATGATGGCCGACAAGGCCGATGTCACCGAGGAAGTGGTTCGCCTGAGAAGCCACATCAGCCAGTTTTCCGGCTTCCTGGCGGCGGACGAGCCCGTGGGCCGGAGGCTTGATTTTCTCCTCCAGGAATTCCTGCGGGAGATCAACACCCTGGCCTCCAAGATCAGCGATGCCCCCACCGCCCATCTCACCGTGGAACTGAAAACCGAGGTGGAAAAACTCCGCGAACAGATCCAGAATATCGAATAGAGATGGACTGGTAAAAAGGAAAGAGCATGGACCAGAGAATGATCAACGTGGGCTTCGGCAACGCCGTGCTTGCCGGCAGGGTGCTGGCGGTGGTGAACCCTAAATCCTCCCCCATGAAAAAACTGCGGGAAGAGGCCAAGGAGCAGAAACGGCTCA
>DASWIU010000335.1:0-6395 GCA_036397515.1 Desulfurivibrionaceae bacterium
TGCCCTCTGCAGGTTCTGCCCCGGCCTTTTGACCTTGAAATATATGTCACCGGCCAGATGGTCGGAAAAAAAGCGCAACCCCAGCTCAAAGGCGATGAGGCGGACCGCGTCATAGATATAGTGATAGTCGGCAACGGAAAAAAACGGGGCGACCTGGGGCAGGTAGCCCCGGAGGATGGCGCTGCAGTAGGCAAGGTTGAAAGAGACCTCGGCCAGGGGAGCCTCTTCGCCGGCCGGATTGCAGCAGGAGCGGAGGCAGTCGCCGAGGTCGTAATGGAGCAGACCGGGCTTGACGGTGTCCAGATCGATGAGGCTGATCGCCTGGCCGGTATCGCGGCTAAAGAGGATGTTGGCCAGCTTGGGATCGCCGTGGATCGGGCAGGGGTGCAGTTCTCCCCGCAGTCGTGCGGCTTCGAGCACCTCGGACGCTTCTTTTCTTTCGGCAATAAAACGGTGGCAGAAAAGTGCTTCCGCGGAGAGATCGGGCCGGGGAGGGGAGGCGGCCAGCGCCTCGTATGCCGCCAGATAGCCGGGGGTGACATGGAAACCGGGCAGGGTGTCGTGCAGGAGATGGGCGGGCAGGTCATGGATCAGGGCATGGAAAAAGCCCAGCCCCCGGCCTGCCTCTTCGGCCTGGGCAACGCCGGTGATGGTGGCGAAGCTCTCGGTATCGGCGATAAAGGTCTGGACCCGCCAGAAGGCCCCGTCTTGATCCCGGTGATAATCAGCGCCGCTCCGGGCGGGGATGATGGCCGGCAGCTCCCAGCGCTGATTCGGGTGTGCCAGGAGTTTGGGACGGACATGTCTGTCGAGAACCCGGAGGTTGTGCATGATCCGTTCCGGCTCCGGGAACACTTGGGGGTTGAGGCGTTGCAGGATGAAGGCGCGGATGGTTTGGCCGTCTGTGACCCGGACCAGATAGGTGTCGTTCACATTGCCGCTCCCGTATTCGTCCACGCTGAGGATCTCGCCGGAAAAGGCGAACTGGCGGGCGATGGCGGCAGGATCGGTCACGGGGCGAGTCCGTTTCAGCGGAACAGGTAATGCTTGCGCACCGGAGTATGCACCTGCCACTGGCAATCCAACCCCTTGGGAAAGGTCACATAATCGCCGGGCACGATGCGCACGGTCTGGTCCGCGGAGGTTACGGTGATCTCGCCATCGAGAATATAGCAGGATTCCTTCTGGTCGTAATGCCAGGGAAAGGCCGAAACCTCACACTGCCAGATCGGCCATTGGTCAAGGCGCAGGGCCTCGCGTTTTTTTTGGGAGAGCTTTTCAATGGTGATGGGCATGGGAACTCCTCGTCAATGTTCGCGGGATGATTGTTGTTCATTGATAGCCGTGGGCTCTCTCTTTGTCAATTCCTAAGACCATGGGCGCGAGGTTGGGCTTGCCAAAAAAAGCATCCCCATATATACAAATGGAGGGAGAGGGGATGATTCGTTAATCGTGGCCGGGATTTGGCGGATTGCCTGTCCGGTGGCTGCAAGGGAGCAGAGGATGACCGGCGGGTTTCATGAGAAAAGAAAAGAAGCGCGGGTGTATTTTTCTCCGGGAGAGAATATTTGTGGGGTTTTTGTTTTTCCTGATTTCGGGCAGTATTCCTTTTCCGCCCTGGTTCTTGATCTGAGTCTGGGGGGAATGCACTTCACCGTGAAACGGGAGGAGTGGAATTCCCTGGAGCCCGGGCGCCGGCTCGTTCTTGCCCGGCTCGGCAACGGGGAGGAGGTTTTCTGCGACAGAGCCATCCCGCTCACGGTGCGCTGGGTGCTGGACCACCCGATGGTGAACAACGTCAGCGTTGGCTGCGAGTTTGACGGGCTGGGGGAAGAGGACCGGATGATGCTGCGGTCTTTTCTGGCGAGGAAACCGGCAACGTGCCGGGGCCGCGAGTGCGACAGCGTTTGTTGAGCGGACTTTGCCGCTGGTTCACGGACCAGGCAAACAGGCTGAGGAAATCATTTTCGTTGGGGAACATATCGTCGGGCACCAGTTCATGTCCCATATCCAGCGCGGCCCGGTACCGTGCGCAAGCGCTGAAATTCCCCGCGCAATAGAGTCCTGCCAGATATTCCTCTATCTCTTTTCCTTCGTCGCGCACCGCGAAGAAAACGCACTGTTTCGCGAAATTGCATCGGATCATCTGGGTTCCCCCTTTTTTTGCCGAGGCCGGGAGCGCCTGCCAGGGCGCCTGGGTCCAAGTCTTTGGCATTATATCCGAGCGGGATTGGGAAATATATGGGGGCAAGTCGGTAAACCGCGGTGGGGGAAGGTCGGTATCGCCCCGGGATCAGGTGATGCCGAGAACCTTGAGCGGGTTGATCCGCCACCGTTTGGCGGATTCATAGCCGATGATGCGGTCCCCGCCGCCCTTGCCATTGGGCTTGGAGAGATCGATGTCCTTTGGGCTGACCGCCCAGTCGTGCCTGGTGTCATAAAAGAGGCGCACCACGGGGCGCAGCAGGTTGTCGGTCGATTCCACCACCACTCCGAGCATGCCGCTTTCCAGTTGAACCAGGGTGCCGGCCGGATAGACGCCGATGCAGCGGATAAAGCGGTGCACCAGCCCTTCGTTGAAATGGCTGCGGCTCCAGCCATAGAGCTTGCGCAGCACCTCCACCTGGTCGATGCCGTTGCGGTAGCAGCGGTCCGAGGTCAGGGCATCGAAGACATCGGCAATGGCGGCCATCTGTCCGCCCCGGCTGATGGCCTCGGCGGCCAGGCCGTGGGGATAGCCGGTGCCGTCGAACCGCTCATGGTGCTCCATGGCGATTTGGGCCGCGGGCAGGGGAATGTTGCGGCTGGTGGCCAAAATCTCTTGGCAATGGACGACATGCTGCTGGATTTTTTTAAATTCCGCATCGGTGAGGGCGCCGGGTTTATTGAGGATGGTCAGGGGCACGGCCATCTTGCCCACGTCGTGCAACAGTCCGCCCAGGCCGATGGCCCGGGTGGTTTCTTGGTCAAAGCCCATGGCCCGGCAAAAAGCCAGGAGCAGCACCCCCACGCTCACCGAATGGTCGAAGGTGTATTCATCCTTCTTGCGCAGCCGCATGAGCAGAAAGAGCGCGTCCTTGTTGTGGCAGATGGAATTGTCCAGCTCTCCCACCGCCGTTTTGGCCTCCCGGGTCCGGATCTTTTTTCCGGCCTGCACATCGGCAAGGATGTTTTGCGCGGCCTGGCTGGCCCGCTGCCGTACTTTTTCGGCCCGGACAAGCTCATGGCGGATCGGGATATGCTTGAGTTCTCGGTCAACCCGCGCGGTTTGCGGGGTGACAATGCGCTCGAATTCCACGGGCGGCATGGGACTTTTCGGTTCCAGCCCGATCGGCTCGGGACCGGGAGGGTGGCCGATCTCGATGTAGACGTGGGTGACGCCCCAGGTTTTGAGGCGCTCTATCTCGCCCTGGCTCTTGACCCTTTTGCTGTTGAAGATAAAAGGGTGGTTCAGCCAGCCGCAATCAAAGCGCTCGATATGCATGCCGGGCTGGAGTTCTTCGAGAGGGACCTTCTTGATCATGATGGCTGGCTCGACCTGACCGCATTGGGCGTTATGATTTCAGGGCAGATGAATGGCTCCACTCCGATCAATATACGCCAAGGCCCATGAGGGAGCAAGCAGGTTGCGTCCATGCCCAGGGCAAAACGAGGAGGCCGGCTGGCCTCGGCCCTGGCTTTACAGGCCCAGGATTTTACCTTGCCGGATAAAGGTGGGGATGGCGAGATATCTTTCCCGGGCAAGGTTTTGCGGCATTCGAGGGGCTATTTCGCGGAGCGGGGATTTTTTTTCGCCTTGTCCTGCCCCCTGCGGCGCCGCGAAGAAAGAGGCTGCCACACACCGGTTGAGGGCGGTGAGAAATCCGTGTTTGAAGCCATGATTTTTGCAGAGCATTGTTTTCCTCCAGGTAAAAAAGTTGGATTGCGTTTTCTTCTGAACCGAGACTATCATGGCAGGTAGGACAAATGATGTCCCACCTGTAAAACTTTTTTTAAAAAAGATATGGCAAAAGACAAGACCCAGCTTTTACGCTTGCTGTTCATCGACCGCAAGATCCGGGAGGGGATGCGCACCGGGATCATGGCGAACTGCAGCTCCATGGCCGCCGAGTACGAGGTGAGCGCCAAGAGCATCCTGCGGGATATCGACTATCTGCGGAGCCAGCGCGATGCGCCCATTGCCTACGACGCCACGGTCCGGGGCTATTATTACACCGAGGAGAATTACGCCCTGCCCGCCATCTCCTTGAACGAGAGCGATCTGTTCGCCATCTGCATCGCGGAAAAAGCCTTGCGGCTGCATGAGGATACCCCCATCTACCGCAAGCTCCAGAAGGTGTTTCGGAAGATAGAGGAGTCCCTGCCCGAGAAGGTCTCCATCCATCCGGCCTGGGTGGAGGACAAACTCTCGGTGATCCCGGAGCGGCAAACCAGGCTGGAGCCGGAGATTTGGGAGGCGGTCTCCTCGGGCCTGAGCAAAAACCGGACCCTGGCCATTTCCTACCGCAAACCCGGGGGGCGGGAGAGCACGGAGCGGCGGGTCGATCCCTACCATCTCGTACGGTATCAGGGGGAGTGGTACCTCATCGGCCATTGCCACCGGCGCGGGGCCATTGTCACCTTCGCCATGTCCCGGATCGAGACGGCCCAGTTGCTGGAGAAGATGTTTGCCGTGCCCGAGGATTTTGACCATACGCGCTATGGCGGGAGCCAGTTCGGTATTTTCAGCGGCGAGCGCGAGGTCTTGGTGAAGATTCGCTTTTCCAGGGAGCATGCCCCCTATCTTCTGGAGCGGGAATGGCATCCCCGGCAGACCGTGGTCCGGAAAAAAGACGGCAGCGTGGTGCTCGGTTTTCCGGCCCTCCATCTCTATGAGGTCAGGCGTTGGATTCTCTCCTGGGGGAGCGGGGCAAAGGCCCTTGCCCCCAAGGAGTTGGTCGAGGCGGTGTACCGGGAGCTTGCCTCCGCTCTAGCCGATTACGGCAAGGGCAAGATCGGGGGCAAGTCGTGAGCATGGCAGGGCAAGGCTTTTTTCCGGTCAGGTGGCTGCTGCTGGTGGTTATCCTTGGGAGTCTTCCCGGTTGCGGCGGGCTCCGGCAGGAAGAGGCCGGCCTGCCTCGGGCCGCCTCGGGAAAAGAACTGGCCCTGCTGGGACACACCATCCAGGTCGGCGCCTTTGCCAAGCTGGACAATGCGGTCCGCCTCATGCAAAAGCTTGATGGACTGGGGCTGGATGCCTATTATTATCGCCAGCCGGGCGGGTTGTACAAGGTGCGGTTCGGGGATTATCCTTCGCGGCATGAAGCGGAGGCCCGGGCCGTGCAGCTGCGGAAAGCCGGGGTGATCGAGGCCTTTTATCTGGTTGCGCCGGGGGAATTTGCCGCGGCCCGGTTCCGCCACTATCCCGACGGGGCCTTGCGGAAGATGCTGGTGAGCACGGCCAAGGGATTTCTCGGGATCCCCTATGAATGGGGCGGGGAGTCGGCGGCAACGGGTTTTGATTGCAGCGGCTTGGCCATGACCATCTACAAGCTCAACGGCCTCAATCTGCCGCGTAATTCCCTGGCCCAGTTCCAGGCGGGAAGCCCGGTGCGCCGGGAAGATCTGGCGCCGGGGGATCTGGTGTTTTTTGCCACCAACGGGGATTCGGCGGTCTCCCACGTGGGGATCTATACCGGAAACGGGAAGTTCATCCATGCGCCTAAAAAAGGCGAGACCATTCGGCAAAGCTCGTTGGGCAACGGCTATTTTGACGGGTGCTACCTGGGAGCGCGGACCTATCTGGGCAAGGATGGGTGAGGCCGGAGCTGTCCCCGGGACGGAACATCCGGAGAGATTGCGAAATAATCAACGCCGGCAGCGTCGCAGCCATGTTTTTTCCTAATTAGCGCCGCAACACATTAAAAATGTCATTCCCGAAGCGGTTCTGATCGGGAATCCAGTTCCTAACCGACCGAAATCATGGATCCCCGATAAAGACATTCGGGGATGACGAACTTGTTGCGGAAGATTAGCGCTAATCAGGTGTTTTTTTTATGCAACGGCTCAAGAAAAAACAGGGGATACCGATACTTGTGGTGTTGGGGTTGTTTGGAGAAATGACGGCACGCGATCAGGAATGAAAAGGGAAGAGCCTCATGCAGAAGTGGCGGATAAACGGGACTGTTCAGTGGCTGTGCGAGGAATGCGCCAAGGCCAATTCCCATGTGTTTTTACTGTACCAGCATCAATGGCTCGGCGAGGAAAAGGATCTTGCCGCCTCCTGCGATTGCTGCCGGTGCAAGGATCTGACGGTCGCCCGCCTCGGCAGGATGCGCTGGCTGCTCTATCCCTATTTTTGTTTGATCCCGCGGCAGTGGCCGGCCATGACCCGAGCGGTCCGCCGGACCAAGTGA
>DASWIU010000336.1:0-1953 GCA_036397515.1 Desulfurivibrionaceae bacterium
CCGCTCCTACAAACAACCGATATACTTCGACCCTGTAGGAGCGGCTTCAGCCGCGATAATCCTTTCAATATTTAACCACCGGAGCAATAACTTCCGCTCAGAAAAAAGGGAGGACTCAATGCACACCCTCACACAGCTGAAAAAATATTCCGCCGAACTGGTTGACCTGCACCATACCCTGGCCCTCATGCAGTGGGATCAGGAGGTACGCATGCCTCGCCGGGCCGCGGCAGGACGGGCCGAGCAGTTTGCCACCCTGAGCGCCCTGGTGCATCGGCGGGAAATATCCTCGGAGCTTGGCGCCCTGCTGGCGGAGGCCGAGGCGCAACAAGAGACCCTCTCCGTGGAGGACCGCGCCCTGCTGCGGGTCATGCGGCGCAGCTATGACCAGAATACCAAACTGCCCGAGGAGTTTGTCTCCGACTTTTCCCGGCTTACCTCCCAGGCCCAGATGGCCTGGCTTGAGGCCCGGGAGCAGTCCGACTTCGCGATTTTCCAGCCCCTGCTGGAACGGCTGGTGGTCATGGCCCGGCAGCAGGCCGAATACCTGGGCTATGCGGCCCACCCCTATGACGCGCTGCTCGATCTGTACGAGGAAGGGCTCACCACCGCCCAGGTGGCGGGGATGTTCGCCGAGCTGCAGGCCCCCTTGGTTGCGCTGGTCAAAAGGTTTGCCGGTCGCCTGGCCCCCCTGTCCTTTGCCGAGCCCTTTTCTCCCTCCGGCCAGGAGCAGTTTGCCGAACACCTCCTGGTGGCCATGGGCTTTGATTTCAGCCGGGGCTGCCTGGCCCGCTCGGCCCACCCCTTTACCACCACCCTGGGGCACCACGACCGGCGCATCACCAATCGCTACGCGCCCAAGAGCCTGGACTTTATCTTCGGCGCCCTGCACGAGGGCGGACACGCCCTCTATGAGCAGGGCATTGATGAGCGGTTGGCGCACAGCCATCTTGATGACGGGGTTTCCTTGGGCATCCACGAATCGCAATCCCGCTTCTGGGAGAATGTGGTGGGGCGGAGTCGGCCGTTTTGGCAGCGATTTTTCCCGGAGCTGCAACAGGCGTTTCCGGCCCAGTTTGCCCACACGGGGCTCGATGATTTTGTCCGGGGGATAAACGCCGTTACTCCCGGGTTGATCCGGGTGGATGCCGACGAGCTGACCTACAATCTCCATGTCCTGATCCGGTTCGAGATTGAAAAAGGGTTGATCGAGGGGAGCCTGGAGGTTGCCGCGCTGCCTCGGGTTTGGCGGGAGAAATACCGGCAGTACCTCGGAGTGGAGGTTGAATCGGACGGTGACGGGGTCTTGCAGGACATCCACTGGTCCCACGGCAGCTTCGGCTATTTCCCCACCTACACCATCGGCAATCTGGCCTCGGCCCAGATTTGGGAGGCCTATAAAAAGTATGATTCCGGCTTCAGCCAGACCTTGGCCGAGGGGAATCTGGGTAAGGTTAAGGAGTGGTTGGTCCGGGAGATTCATGGCCACGGCAGCGTGTATCTGCCCCAGGAGTTGTTGATGCGGGTAACGGGCGCGCCGCTTTCCGCTCACCCTTTCCTTGCCTATCTGGAGGAGAAGTTCAGCACTCTTGTCGGTTGATCATTGGCTTGAGTTGGACGGTGGTCTGTTTTGGATGGAGTCAGTTTGTTCATTTCTTTGCTTGCCCAAAGAAACGAACCAAAGAAAGGGCCCCCAGGCACTTGTCCCGCCGAAGGCGGGATGCCCTGCGCTCCTCGATGCTGCCGGGGCTTTGCAAACTCGGCTTCGCCTCAGACAGTGCAAAGCCCTTTTTCGGCAGCCTCTCCGGTGCTCGGCTGCGTGCCAATGGGATTTTTCTTCCTCCCCCCATTTGTCCTGCCGCGCCTCGCAGACGGGGGCGGAAAAAGACGCGGGAACTGTTTGAGGGCGAAGCCCGAGTTTTTCCGCGTCCCGCCCTCGGCGAGAAGTAAGGG
>DASWIU010000337.1:0-16158 GCA_036397515.1 Desulfurivibrionaceae bacterium
CGTTCCATCATCATGTTGGTGATGATGGCGTTGCTGGAATCGTACTTGAGGTTGGTCATCTTGGTCGGATCATAGGGATTCCAGCCCGTTGCCCAGACAATGGCGCTCACGTCAACGGTGAATTCCTTGGCTGCCATATCCAGATCAACCGCGTCATAGATGCAGGCATCCTTGACGGCCTGGAGGCCGGCGGCACTGCAGGCATCTTTATCAAGCACATACTTCATGGGAAAAGCCATGTCGTGGGGCTTGTAGGCCGCCTTGCTCTTGTTCATGCCGAAGTTGAAATCATTGACCCGCTCATCCGGACAGGCCTCGGCGCAAGCGCCGCAAGCGGTGCACTTGTTATTGATATAGCGTGGCTTGGTCGTCAGGGTGACCTGATAGTTGCCCGCTCCGCCGGTAACACTCTTGACCTCGGTCATGGTGTAAACCCGAACCCGGCGATTGCTTTTGATCCGCTGAAAATTGATTTCCAGTCCGCACGTCGGCGGACAGAGCTTCGGGAAGTATTGATTCAGCTGCGCAACCCGACCGCCCAAATACGGGTTTTTTTCGATCAGAAAAACATCTTTTCCGACTTCAGCGGCTTCCAAGGCGGCCGTAAGCCCGCTTATGCCACCGCCAACGACAAGTACAGCACCTGCGGGTGCGCTGCGTTCGTCTGTCATGCCTTCCTCCATTTGAGTAAAGTAGTATTTATCTGTAAAACGAGTTTTTTTGGCTCAACCGACCAGGGTTATCCTGCTTTTGCCTGGCCAGCTCAGCCAAAAAAACTTAAGAGCCCACCTCATAGAAAAATCTCCAGGCACCTGTGGGGTGCCTGGAGATTTCTATTTACCATTTATACCAGTTGCGTGGTGCAGCTTAGATCCACGGCTCGGTTTCAACGATGTTGATGCAGTTAACCTTTTCACACTTCCATTCCTGGGTTGCAGGGTCGAAGGTGGAGTTAACAAAGGCCTTCCAGTTGGCATCGTCAACGGTCGGGAAGTCTGACCGGTAGTAGAAGCCCGGGTAGCGGCTCTCTTTCCGGAACTCGATGTGACGGATGTGGGTCTCTACACACCAGATACGATGGTAGTTCTCCCAAGCGCGCATCAACTCATGCAGGTCGCCGGCAGCCATCAACTCGGCATCTTCACGCAGCATCTTGAGAAGATCCAGGCAGATGTTGAGGAGCTTACCAGAGGTCATGTAGTAGGTGGCAACGCCGCCGCCGTACTCATCAGTGGCCTTCATCAGGCGCATCATGATACCGGCAGGCTTGCAGTAGTTGGGGTTAACGTCAACCGCGGTGGATGCGCCAACGTGCTGGAGGTAACGCTTAACCGGGGCGTATACTTCGTCAGCATATTCCTGGGCGGACTTCGGCAGCTCGGGCTTGAAGGAAGCGTTGTCACGGCAGAACTTCACCATCTGCTTGGCGACAATACGACCCTCGGCATGGGAACCGGAAGAGAACTTATGACCGGATGCGCCAACGCCGTCACCTGCGGTGAACAGACCGTCAACGGTGGTCATGCGGTTATAGCCCCACTTGTACTGATGGCTACGGGGACCGTCAACAGTCGGGACCCAAGCCTCGTCCGGACCGGAGGTCCAGATACCACAACAGCCGGAGTGAGAACCGAGCATGTATGGTTCGGTCGGCATGATCTCGGAGCCAACCTTCTCGGGCTCGATGTTCGCACCGGCCCAGAGACCAGCCTGGCCAACGGACATGTCGAGGAAGTCTTCCCAAGCCTCGGACTCGAGGTGCTTCCAGTATTTCTTGACGTCCTTCTCGTCCAGGCCGGCAGCCTTTTTCGCATCCAAGAATGCGTTCAGGGCAACGTCGGTAGCCATGTAGATCGGGCCGCGGCCGGCCTTCAGCTCGTTGAGCATCAGGTGGTTACGCAGACAGGTCGGGGTTACCGGAGAAGCGCCGTAGGGCATGAACTTCTCGAGCTCGCCTTTCACTGCATCGCTGTTGGCGTAGAACTCGCCCAGGCCGTTCTGTACTTTGGCCTTGAAGAGGAGGAACCATGCGCCAACCGGTCCGTACCCGTCTTTGAAACGAGCAGGCGTGAAGCGGTTTTCCATCATGGTCAGGGTGGCGCCAACCTGTGCACACATGGTGTAGGTGGAACCAGCATTCCATACGGGGTACCAAGCGCGGCCCTTACCCTCACCGGTGGACCGGGGACGGAAGATGTTTACCGCGCCGCCGCATGCACAGAGAGCAGTCTTGCAACGGAAAACGTGAACCTTGTTCTCGCGGGTGCTGAAACCAACAGCGCCGGCGATCTGGTTGGCCTTGTTCTTGTCAAGGATCAGCTTAACGATGAACACGCGCTCCATGATGTTCTCATCGCCGAGTGCGGTCTTAGCAGGCTCAGCAACGATGCACTTGTAGGACTCACCGTTGATCATGATCTGCCACTTGCCGGTACGAACCGGCTTGCCGCCTTCGGTCAACTTCGGAGCCGGCTGTGCGCCGTCGAGGTTGTTGCCGTCTGCATCGAGCTTCCAGACCGGCAGGCCCCACTCTTCGAAGAGATGTACGGAATCGTCAACGTGACGGCCCAGATCGTAGATCAGGTCTTCACGGACAACGCCCATGAGATCGTTACGAACCATTTTTACGTAGTTCTCGATCTTGTTGTCACCGATGTAGGTGTTGATAGCGGAAAGGCCCTGGGCAACAGCGCCGGAACGCTCCATGGATGCCTTGTCCACCAGCTTGATCTTCATGTCGGCAGGAGCCCATTTCTTGATCTCGAAAGCAGTACCGCATGCGGCCATACCACCACCGATGATCAGAACGTCAACATCGTGCTCGACAACCTCAGGATTGGCAACGGCGGGTAACTCACCCAGCGGCTTATTAGGTAACGCCATAGTAAATCTCCTTAAGCAATTGTATTGAAATCAGTTAATTAACCAAAAAACTTACTTGGCAACCATGGTCGGTACAGGCAGCTGCTTCTCGGTGGAGAGCAACTCGTCGTCCAGGTTTGTGCATTTCAGCGCGGGATAAGCATTGGCAGCACCCTCAGCCGTGGTCCGGATGGGGAACTTGAAACGCTTCATGTTGCCGTTACGGAACTTAACGGTCCACATGATGGAATCGGAACTCCGCATCGGATGAACCTGGCCACCCATGGGTACGAAGTCGTTGTAGCCACGAACGGCAATGGCGCCCTGCGGACAGATCTTTACGCAAGAGTAACATTCCCAGCATGCATCGGGCTCCTGATTGTAAGCCTTCATCTCCTCTTTGTTCAAGACCATCAGGTCATTGGGGCAGATGTACATGCAGGCAGTTTTGTCACCGCCCTTGCAGCCGTCACATTTAGAAGGATCTACGTAACTTGGCATTCACTAACCTCCTCACTTGGATTGAATTTTCCGAACTCCGATCTTACGAAATTCGCGTTTACCTTATTAAGGACAGCCGCCCAGGCCGGAACCACTCGAAGCAACCGCCTCAGAAGCAGACCTTAACCCCGTTGACCATCTGACTACCAAATCGTGGAAGAAACCAAACCTGCCGCATCCTTTTCCCGCCGCATACCCAAACGGTCAATTCCGCGTATTTTTTCTTCTTTTTTGCACAAATTTACACAAAACTGAAGAGCCGCTCATTTTTCGGAACATTGGTCTGTATAATTTCTCACCTGATAAAAGTCAAGAAAAAAACATTGCGCACATCCTCCCCGCAAAACCCGAAGACTCCCCTGATATGCGCCCTGGCAGAAAATCATTTTCCCTGTCTGCCGAGCCTCTTTTGGGCCCTGGAGAAATGAATTTGACACAAACCCTTCCCGTGGTTACTGTGTTGCCAAAATCGCCCTCTGCACCCGTCGCGCATGTCGATAAAACCGGCTAAAAACACAGAAAGAAGAGCGCTGGAAGCGTTTCTATTCCAGCATCAGGACCATGTTTTCCCGCATCCTGACAGAAACAATGCGGTCACTTCTTCTGCCCCAATAACACATTCCTTGAAGGTCTACCATGAGCAAGTCAGAACAAACGCCACAAGCCCCTTCCTTTGCCAAGTCCTTGTTCGGCTCCGACAACAACCCAAGCAATATCATGCCCGCCAAACTCACGGCCGACAGCAACCTGAAATTCAGCTGCCATCCCGGAGTCTCCTGCTTTACCAACTGCTGCGGCAACATCAATATCATCTTGACCCCTTATGATATCCTGCGCATCCGGCGGCCGTTAAACCTGTCCGCCGAAGAATTCCTCCTGCGCTTTACCACCCCGGTCTTTCTGGAAAAAACGGATCTGCCCGGGGTGAAGATCCATCTCGATGAAAACGGCCGCTGCCCCTTTGTCACGGAAGAAGGCTGCACCATCTATCCGTACCGGCCGACAACCTGTCGCTATTATCCGGTGGGGATGTCTTATTTCCATGCGGCCGGCAACGAGGGAACCGCGGCGGAAGAATTCTACTTCCTGGTGAAAGAGCCTTACTGCAAGGGGCACGAAGAACCAAAGGAGCAAACCATCCGCCAGTGGCGGATCGAGCAGGGGATTGACGAGTCAGACGAGATGAACCGGGAATGGATGGAAATCGTCATGCGCCGCAAGTCCTTCGGCCTGCAGGCCACCTTGAGCGAGCCGGCCCAGAAGATGTTTTTCCTGGCCAGCACCGATCTCGACAAGTTCCGGGATTTTGTCTTCAACAGCTCCTTTCTGGACACCTATGACGTCGATGCGGAAACCCTGGCCCAGATCAAAACCGACGACATCGCCCTGATGAAATTTTCCTGCAAATATCTTGCTTCTTCCATCTTCGGAACCAAGGATCTGGTGATCAAGCCGGAAAAAGTGCAGGCGCGGGTGGAGCAGAACAAAAACAATCAGGGCGAAGTGGAAAAACAGGCCATGGAAACCTATGAAGCGCTGCGCCGCGACCACGATCTGCTCAAGCAGAAAATCGAAGGGCAGAAAGAGACGGACAAGAAAAGCTGATCACCCTACGGGGAGGGCAATCGTAAAGGTGGCGCCCTCCCCTTCCTTGCTCGCCACGGAGATGGTTCCCTGGTGGCTGTCCACAATGTTTTTGACGATGGCCAGGCCAAGTCCGGTTCCCCGATTTTTATCGGTATAAAACGGCGCAAAGATATGCCCCTGTTTTTCCGGGGACATCCCCCCCCCGGTATCGCTGACAATGAGCAGCGCCCTGCCCGCTGCCTTCTCGTATCTGGTCTCCACCGTCAGCGTTCCCCCTTCCGGCATGGCCTGCACCCCGTTGACCAGAATATTGAGACAGGCTCTGTGCATGAGCCCCTGATCAAGGGCGATCCGCGGCATATTTTGGGCCAACAAGGTTTGCAGGGCGATTTTCTTCCGCTCCAGCTCCGGCTCCATGAAAGTAAGGATCTTGCTGAAGATCTCATTCACCGAGGTCGGCGCCAGCTTAAGCTCCTGGGGACGGGCAAAATCCAGAAACTCCCGCACGATTCCATCCAGCCTGCCTGTTTCCTCCACGATGATCTCGGCCAGATGTTCATTGCCCGGCGCCACGCTCTTAAGCCGTTTCCCCAGAATGTCCGCGGTGCTGCGGACAATGCCCAGCGGGTTCTTTATTTCATGGGAAACCGAAGCCACCATCTTGCCGAGGGTGGCCAGCCTCTGGCTTTGGTTGAGCTGCTGCTCAAGGCGTCGGCGCTCCTCGGCCCGGGCGTCGATGATCCGATCCGCCCGCGCCACGATGAAGCCGAGCACCGCAAAAAGGGCGGACATGATCAGCATGGAGGTGAGGATGATGGAGCCCTGCAACTTGGTGATGGCCACCACATCCTCGGAGAGATCCTGCACCACCTCGATAACCCCCATGATGACGTCCCCTTTCTGGTTATTGGCCTGATACTGCCGAAAGGGGATGAAGGTGCTCAGCTGCGAGGAAATGGGCCGCGCCCCGGGCAGGAGGTTCAGCAGCGAACCGGTTGAGCGGACCACGGAGTTATTATTGCCGGCCAGGGCCTTGCGGTATTCAATGCCGCCCTCGCCGGTGCGGCCAATGCGGGTGGCCACCGTACTGTAGGAGATGATGTTTTGCTTGGAATCGAAGATGGTCACCGCCTGAATCCGCATCCCGTGCGTGGCGTTGCGCACCACGGTATCAAGCCGGGCGAACTGCTCGGGGTTGCGCAGGGCGATCTTCCCGTAACGCACCACGGTGGGCAGGACAAATTGCTGGAACACCTGATGGCTGAGGTTCTCGGCGACCACAAAGGCATAGGCCTCGCTGCGTTCCAACAGGACTTTCTTGGCGTGGTTCGAAATGATCCAGGAAAGGACCAGGGTAAAGAGGAGAAAGACCGCCAGACCGCTGTAGGAAAAAAACTTGACCAGCCGAAACGGCTTCAGGCGGGCAAGGCTGGCCGCATCGTCCTGCAGCTTTTTTTCTTTAACCATGACATACCCCGCATCGCCTGCATTGCAAGGGATCACAGGCAATCGTTGATTTTTCTTCCAAGGCCTTCTGATACTCCGCCCACAAATACCGCCGGTCGATGCCGTGATCGATGACCTCCCAGGGGAACAGCTCCTCCTGGCCCCGCCGGCGCATGGCATAGTCTTCCGGGTTTATGCCGCAGCCCTGCATGGTCTGCCGCCAGTTTTGTCCGCCTTGCAGCATGGCATAGAGGGCCAGGCCGACCTTGCGGTCCCCGCGGGCCAGTACTGCCTGATAAAAGGCGTTCCCCGGCTGATCGACAACCAGGCGGGTATTGGCCATGCCGGCCACCCCCTTGCGCAAAAATTTTATGCTGTTTTTCAGCGTTGCCAAGGGGGCAAAGCCATGGAACTGGAAAGGGGTCCAGGCCTTGGGCACAAAGCTGTTGACGCTCAAGGTGATGTTGCCCATCCGCCCTGTTTCCCGCCCCACCCCCAGCAGGGTCTTGCGCACCTTGTCCGTCAGGAGCAAAAGTTCCGCCAGATCCTCCTCGGTTTCCGTGGGCAGGCCGATCATGAAATAGAGTTTGAGGTGATTGATGCCGGCCCGGGCCAGGGCCTCTGCCGCACACAGCACATCCTGCTCGCTGATGCCTTTATTGATCACCCGCCGCAGCCTTTCCGAACCGCCGTCCGGGGCGATGGCCGCGCTTTTCAAATTGCTTTGCGCCAGGAGATGACAGAGTTCCTTGCTGATGGCGTCGGCCCGCAAGGAAGAAAAGGAGAGGGCGCAGCCCTCGCCCAGCAGGTATTCGGCAATCCGGGTGAGATCCTCGCCCCGCGCCATCTCCATCCCCAGGAGACCGACCCGCTTTATCTCCTCGGGCCGCTCGGCCAGGCCGGCAAGGATGCTTTCCGCCGACCAGAGGCGGGGAGGGCGGTAGACAAACCCGGCGGCGCAGAATCTGCAACCGCGGCTGCAGCCGCGGCCCAGTTCGGTAAGGAACAGATTGGCGAACTCCGCCTCAGGACTCAGCAGCTGCGAGTGTCCGGCCACAGGGGATTGGTCCAGTACCACGCGCCGCACCCGGGCCGGTACCCCAGGCTCAGCCTCGATACGAGTCAGGATCCCGTCCTCCCCGTAATGCATGGTATAGAAGCGGGGAACATAGCAGCCGCCGAATTCCCGAATGATCCCCCGAAGCAGCGCCTCCGGCTCTTCGATGTTCAAACGGTCGGCAAGATGGGCCATGAGCTGCGGCAGGATCGGCTCGGCCTCGCCAACGACAAACAGGTCCACAAAGGGAGCCAGGGGCTCGGGATTGATGAAGGAGGCCACCCCGCCGCCAACAATCAGCGGTTGTCCGGGCCGGAACCTGCTGGTGTGTGCGGAGCGCTTTTCCGCCAGCGGCTCGATCCCCCCGGCAAGAAACAAAGCCAACAGGTTGAGAAAATCCTGTTCAAAACTCAGGGAGCAGAGCACAATCGGAAAATCGCGGAGGGGGCGCCCCGATTCCAGGGAAACCGGGGGCTGGTGGTCCTGGTAAAAAAACCGCTCGCAGACGAAGCCGGGCAGGCTGTTTACCAGGGCATAGACAAGCTGGAAGCCAAGGTTGGAGTTACCAAGGCCGTAACGGTTGGGAAAGATGAGGGCAACCGGCAGCAGCCCCTTCCATTTTTTGCGCCGCGTCCCTTTTTCGCTGGCAAGAAAATCACCGGATGCAGGTTGGCGCTGACGCATGGAGGTCCATCTCGAACCTGCCGGAGAGAACCAAAACGCCCCGGCAGTGGTTGAAAGCGGGCAGCCACTGCGCACCGCTTTGTATTGATTTTCCAAAAAGGCGAAGTCGAAACACCTTGTTGTTTACCCCAGGCAGAGGCGCGGCGCAAGCCTCCAACGGTAACTGTTCAGCAGTGCCCCACGGATAGATGCGCGAAAGAGGCCTGCGAAATGTGCTGTTGCACACGAGCCGGCCGAAGACAAAGCAGATGTGGTGCTGCTGGACAGTTACCTCTCAGCTTTCATTCCTGCGCAGGAAGGTCGGCCGGTCATAGTCCTGCTCGTTTAAGATATTGTTGGCATAGGATCTCTGCATGCCGTTGGCCACCGCCCGGCCCGCGGCCATGCCCTGCTCGCCTTTTCTGAACGGCAGCGGCTGCGCCGCGGCCGGCTCCCTCTTCTTCTGCATGAGCTGCACCCGGTCGGACAACTCTTCGACCTCCTCCACGGTATCGCGGATACCCGTGGCAATAACGGTTACCTGCAGCTCATCGCCCAGGTTCTCGTCGAAGATCACACCGAGGATGATATTGGCGTCTTCATGCACTTCCTGGTAGATCTTGGTGGTTGCCTCGGTCACCTCCGGCATGGTCAAGGTCTCCCGGCTGGCCGAGATATTGACCAATACGCCCTTGGCGCCGTCGATGCTGATATCCTGCAAGAGCGGGCTGTTGATCGCCATGTTCACCGCTTCCACGGCCCGGTTTTCGCCGACCCCGTAGCCGGAGCCCATGAGCGCCTGGCCCATCTCGTTCATGATCGCCCGCACATCGGCAAAGTCGGGGTTAATATAGCCGGGAAGGTTGATCAGGTCGGTGATACCTTTCACCGCCTGCACCAGGACATCGTCGGCCATCTTCATCCCGTCGATGAAACGGGTTCCTTTCTGACTCATGGAGATCAGGCGGTCATTGGGAATGGTGATGATGGTGTCCACATGCTCTTTGAGATTCTTCCAGCCGAGCTCGGCATTTTTCATCCGGGCCCTGCCCTCGAAGGCAAAAGGCTTGGTCACCACACCCACGGTGAGCGCCCCCAGCTCCTTGGCGACCCGGGCGATAACCGGCGCGGCCCCGGTCCCGGTTCCGCCCCCCAACCCGCAGGTGACAAAAACCATGTCACAGTCCTTCAACTGTTTGCGGATTTCATCGATGGACTCCTCCGCAGCCTCGCGGCCCCTTTCCGGGTTGGCCCCGGCCCCAAGGCCCTTGGCGACATTCTTGCCCAGCTGCAACCGGACATCGGCCTTGGATTTCTCCAGGTCCTGGACATCGGTGTTGCCGGCAATGAACTCCACCCCAAGGATGTTGCTGTCCACCATGGTGTTGACCGCATTGCCACCGCCGCCGCCAACGCCGAAAACCTTGATCTTTGCCCGTGACTCTGCTTCCGCGAATTTAAAAGTCATATCCTGCTCTCCCTGTTCAAGGTCGTTGACCTGCTCTCCCAACATCGCCTGGGGCTTGATGATCGTGTTTTGTAGCTGTCCAGCAGCACCACATCTGCTTTGTCATCAGCCTGCTCATGTGCAATAGCACACTTCGCAGACCTCTTCCGCGCATCTGCGGCACTGCTGGACAGTTACGTTTTTTGGTTTACGCTAATTTTCGGCCCTAAACTGGATAGTTACCGTGTTTATACTATCCCTTTAAACCAGTCCTTCATCCGACCGGTGACTCTCCCGACCACTCCTCCCTTGGGCCGCTTGAATCTCTCCCCCGGCCCGTTTTTCATACCGTAAACAACCAGCCCGACCCCGGTTGCCCACTGCGGCGTGCCCACCACATCCACCACCCCGCCGATATTCTCCGGGCGGCCGATGCGGACCGGCAGATCGAAGATCTGCTCGGCCAGCTCTTCCATATTGTCCAGCAGGCAGGAGCCGCCGGTCAGCACCATGCCGGCGTTGACCATTTCCTTGTACTTGGAATCCAGCAACTCCTGGTTGATGAGGGTGAGCATCTCCTCCACCCGGGGCTCAAGAATCTCCCCCATGACCCGGCGGGAAAGCTTCCGGTTCTTTCTCCCCCCCACGCTGGGAACCTCGATGACCTGATCCTTGTCGATCAGCGAGGCCAAGGCGCTGCCGTACTCCTCCTTCAGCCTTTCCGCCTCCTTCTGCGGGGTGCGCAGGCCGATGGACAGATCGTTGGTGAGATTCTGGCCGCCGAGGCCCAAGACAAAGGTATGTTTGATGGTCCCGTCGGCAAAAATCGCCAGATCCGCGGTGCCGCCGCCGATGTCCAGCAGCCCGACCCCCAGCTCCATTTCTTCCCGGGTCAGGACCGCGCCCGCCGAGGCCAGGGGCTCAAGCACCACATCCGTCACCTGAAGTCCGGCACGGTTGCAGCATTTGACGATGTTATGCACCGCGGTGGCCGAGCCGGTCACAATATGCACATCAGCCTCAAGGCGGACCCCGGTCATGCCGAGGGGATCCTGGATATCGGCCTGGCCGTCCACCATGAACTCCTGGGGCAGCACATGGATCACTTCCTGATCCGGCGGGATGGGCACGGCCCGGGCCGCATCCACCACCCGGTCGATGTCGTCCTGCCTGATCTCGTTATGGTTGATGGCGATCAGACCGTGGCTGTTGAAGCTCTTGATATGGCTCCCGGCAATACCGACATACACCGCGTTGATCTCGCAGCCGGCCATGCGTTCCGCCTCTTCCACCGCCCGCCGGATCGAGTGGACGGTGCTTTCGATATTGACCACCACTCCCCGCCTTAACCCCACCGACGGATGCCTGCCGATGCCGATGATATCAACCCGGGTGTCATGCACCTCGCCCACCACCACGCAGATCTTGGTGGTGCCTATATCCAGCCCGACAATCAGATCGCCACGTTCTTCATGTGCCATTTGTTCACCTTTGGTCGATCTCGCGACGCGCCATCAACAATTATCACAATTCTTTTGTTTCTTTGCCACCAACCGAGGCCGGCAGGGAAAAGCGGTCTACACCGCCTCGTCAAAACCCACCAGCACCTGGTTTCGCCCATAGTCCATTCTGACATAGGCGGCTTTTTCAAATTCCTTGCTCTTGTACAACTTGTACAGCACCTTGGTCAGCCAGTAATATTTGCCGCCGACATTGCCTGCGCCCAGATGGATGGGAAAAGGCCGGTCCACCAGATAGAGGGTGATATTTTCCTCCCCGTCCACATGGAGTTCCGAGATATTTTGCTTGGGCAGGATGGAGCTCCCCTGGCCCGCGTATTTAATGAACTGCAGGGCCTCGCCCAGTTGCGAGCCCTTGAGGCTCCGCGGCCATTCCTCCCTTTTCAGCCCGGTGATGATGGGATAATCCATATCCTCGGGCGGCAACACCTGGGCAAAGGCAACGCCCTTCTGGTCAAGATAGAACAGGCCGTTCTCCAGGCTGACAATGGCCACGGGCAGACGCTCCTTGACCACGATGGTCAATCGGTTGGGCCAGTCCTTGGTAATCTCCGCCGACTCGATCCATTCATGGGCCTCGATTCCGGACTTCACCTTGGCAGGATCAAGGGCGAGCAGATTGCTGTGCACATCCACCCCGCTCATCTCCAGCACAAGGTTCTTGGTGGTGCGGCGGCAGCCCTGGATGTTGGTGGCGGTTATCTGGAAAAAATCCGAGCGGCTCATGGCCTTATAGACAATGAAGCCGACTACGGCAAAGCCTGCAACCAGCAAGAGAAAACCGACCCCAAGAATGGCCAGTTTTTTCTTGAGATCCAGGGTACGGCTTTTCTTGCCGCTCCCGTATCTCTGCTGTATGGACTTTCCCTTTCGCAAAACCGTCTCTGCCCCCTTTTTTCCGTTTACAGCAGGTGAACTTCCGGCTCCAGCCGGACCCCGAACCGCTCGAAAACCTTTTCCTGCACCAGCCGCATCAGGTCCAGAAAATCCTGGGCCGTGGCCGAACCGGTATTCACCAGAAAATTGGCATGCACCTCGGAAACCTGGGCGCCGCCGACAGTAAGGCCCTTGAGTCCGGCATCTTGGATGAGCTTTCCCGCCGGGGGCAAGCCCGCGGGGTTCTTAAAAAAAGAACCGGCATTGGCCAAACCCTGGGGCTGCTTTTCCTTCCGGTCGCGCAGCAACTGAGCGCCTCTTTTCTCAATGGCCTGCCGATCCCCGGCCTGCAGCGAAAACTCCGCGGCCACCGCAACCATGCCCTCTGTTTCCAGATGCCGGTACGAAAAGGCCAGGTCGGCCTTTTTTCTTTCCACCAACTCCCCGGAGGTGCGCAAAAAAGTCACCGCCGACAGGACCTCGCTCATCTCCCTGCCCCAGGCGCCGGCATTCATGACCAC
The DNA here is from genome assembly GCA_036397515.1 of Desulfurivibrionaceae bacterium. Classification (GTDB taxonomy): domain Bacteria; phylum Desulfobacterota; class Desulfobulbia; order Desulfobulbales; family Desulfurivibrionaceae; genus Thiovibrio. The sequence continues at coordinate 12,481 of DASWIU010000337.1, forward strand.
CGCCCCGCCCACCGATCCCGGGATGCCTGCGGCAAACTCCAGCCCTTCTAAGCCTTGCGCCGCGCACCAGTTGACCAGTTTCATCAAGCTGCAGCCGGCTTCAACCCGCACCCTGGTCTCGCCGCTCTTTTTCCCGGCCCGCTGTTCGATGGCCGCAAACTTCCGGCCCAGCATGACAATGACTCCATCGTAGCCCGCATCGGCAACCAACAGGTTGCTGCCCCGGCCAATGACCCGCCAGCAAACACCCAGTTTGGCCAGCACCACGAGCAGGCTCTGCAATTCCGCTCGGCTGGCCGGAGTGGCCACGGCTCTGGCCGGACCGCCCACTTGCAGGGTGCACCAGCGGGCCATGGGGCTGTCCCATTCGATCTCGCCGGACCAGAGGTCACGCAGTTGCTCGGGCCAGTTGTCCAATCCTTTGCCCATCGACTTCTGCCCCCGGATTTTCAAAACCGTCCCCCTGCTCGAACTCTCTTGCGGGCTGCAACCCCTAGCAGGCAGCATGCCCCTGCTCCAGTTTCCGCAAGAGCTCCTCGCCGGCCTGGTAGATGCTGCCTGCGCCCAGCGTCAGGACAATATCCTCCGGCTGCACCATCTCCCGCACCGCCTGCGCCAAGGCGTCAACCTCCGCGACAAAATGGGCGTTTTTCTGGCCGTGCAGCTTGATTTCCTGCAACAGCGCCGAGCCGCTTACTCCCTCGATGGGGGTTTCGCTCGCCGCGTAGATCTCGGTGAGCAACAGCACATCCGCCTCATGGAAGGCAGTGCTGAATTCCTTGAACAAGCCGGCGGTCCGCGTGTAACGGTGGGGCTGGAACATCACGATCAGCCGCCTTCTCGGCCAGGCCGAACGCATGGCCGCCAGGGTCGCCCTGATCTCGGTGGGATGGTGGCCGTAATCATCGATGACCATGACCCCACCAACCTCGCCCTTGATCTGCAGACGCCGCTGGACCCCGCTGAAGGTTTTCAGGGCGTTTTGAATGACCCCGAAGGGGATATCCAGCTCCAAGGCCACGGTGATGGCGGCCAGGGCGTTGTACACATTATGCTGGCCAGGGATATTGAGGGTTATCTCTCCCAGCACCTCGCTGTTCCGGCAGACCTCAAAAACCGAGGTCAACCCCTGGGCCACCACGGCCCGGGCATGGACATCGGCCTGGCTGGTCAGGCCGTAGGTAATGACCCTTTTCCGGATCTGGGCCAAAACCGAGGCGACATTGGCGTCATCCAGACAGACCACCGCGGCCCCGTAAAAGGGGAGCTTCTCGATGAACTCCAGGAAGGCCGCCTTGATCTCTTCGATATCCGCGTAATGGTCCAGATGCTCCAAATCGATGTTGGTTACAATCTCAAGCACCGGGGAGAGCTTCAAAAAGGAGCCGTCGGACTCGTCCGCCTCGGCAACCAAGAACTCCCCCTCGCCCAGCTTGGCGTTGGTGCCCAGGCTGTTCACCTTGCCGCCGATCACCACGGTGGGGTCGAGACCTGCCTCGGCCAGCAGCCAGCCGACCATGGAGGTGGTGGTGGTTTTCCCATGGCTGCCGGCCACGGCAATGCCGTATTTTTTAAGACGCATGAGCTCGGCCAGCATCTCCGCTCTGGGGATGACCGGGATATGCGCGGCACGGGCCGCCTCGACTTCCGGATTATTCTCCCGCACCGCCGAAGAGGTCACCACCACGTCGGCCCCGGCGATCCACTCCCCCTGATGCCCGGTATACACCTTGCCGCCCAGGCCGGTGAGACGCCGGGTGATCTCGGTCTCGCGCAGGTCGGAGCCGCTCACGGTATAGCCGAGGTTCAAAAGCAGCTCGGCTATGCCGCTCATGCCGATGCCGCCGATGCCCACGAAATGGATATGTTGTGTTTTCTTATACATGTACTTTTATCCTTAATCCGTGGCCGCTCAGGCGGCCAACAGCGCCATGCTCTTTTCCACAATGGCGCCGGTCGCCTCGGGCCGGGCGAATTGTTTCATCCGCGCTCCCATGTCCTGCAAGCGGGGGGCATCGTTTACCAGCCCCAGAATCTCCGCCCGCAGCTTGGCGCCGTCAAGCTCTTGCTCCTGAAACATCAGGGCGGCTCCGCCTTGCGCCAAGTAAGCCGCGTTGGTCGTCTGGTGGTCATCCGCGGCATAGGGGTAGGGAATCAAAATGGCCGGCTTGCCCAGTACCGCCAGCTCGGCCAGGGTGGTTGCCCCAGCCCGCGAAACAACAAGATCCGCTTCCCGGTACGCCGTTGCCATATCATTAATAAAGGCAGAAACCTGGGCGGTAACCCCGGCCCCGGCGTAAGCCTTGCGCACCCATGCTTCATCGCTGTTTCCCGTCTGGTGCCGGACCTGAACCGCGCCACCGGAGAGGTTCGGGCCAAACGCCTCCACCATCAAGGAATTGACCCGGTGCGCGCCCTGACTGCCCCCCAGCACCAGCACTCTCATACCTGCGGCCTGCTCTGTCCGTTGGCCTCCCGGAGCAAGCAGCTCGGCCCGCACCGGATTTCCGGTGAGCACCGCTTTCCCCTGGGGGAAAAAATCCTCGGATCCGGGGATGGAAATATATACCTGGTCAACGATTTTTCCAAGTATCCTGTTCGCCATCCCCGGAATTGAATTCTGCTCATGGATGCAGGTCTTCACTCCCATGAGTCTTGCCGCCAGCACCACCGGCCCGGTCACATAGCCGCCTACCCCCAGAACCAGTTGCGGCTTAAAGGCGCGCACGATCCTGAGTGCTTGCCAGAGGCTGAGAGGAAGCTGGGCCACGCTCTTGAGCGTTCCCCAGAGAGATTTTCCCTTCAAGGGCAGGCAGGCGATGGCCTTCTTTTCAAAAGAGCGCCCAGCCAGGGTCTTGTTGTCAATGGCGCGGTCCGTGCTGACAAAGAGGATCTTGCCTTGGGGAAACCGGCGCAGCATCTCTTCCGCCACGGCAATGCCGGGGAAAAGATGCCCTCCTGTTCCTCCTCCGGTCACGATCATCCGCATGAACAGTCTCCCAATTCCTAATCTATCGACCGCAGGCCAGGCCGCGGTTGCCGCCATTTCGCGCCAGGAGCCAGTCCTGTGCCCGTTCCATGGTCTGGTGAAAACAGTCCGGGCAGTACCCATGGGAAATCCTTACTTCCTTGCCCGCCTGTCCCTGGATCCAACCGGCCTGACTCTTGGTTTTCCGGCACACGCAGCACACTGTTTGCATCAACCCGTCCTCGCCTTGTTGTCGCCCCCAAGCCGTGCCCCCTCGGACACCAGACCATCCGGACGTTTTTTTCGGCCGTGGCGCTATCGCGCTTCCTGCCGCCCCAACCTGCCGACCGCCTGGGCGAAGACCTCGCCCCGATGGCTGTAACTTCTGAACATGTCAAAACTTGCGCAGGCCGGAGAGAGGAGCACCGCGTCGCCCTTCTCCGCCATGGAGCTGGCCAGCCTTACCGCCTCGTCCATTTCTGAGGCAAAGGCTATCCGGGTGCTCTTGGCAAAGGTCTTGGCAATTTCTTCCTTGGCCTCGCCGATCAGAACCATGGCCCGGACCTTTTCCTTTACCAGGGGGAGCAGCATCTCGTAGCCCCCGCCCTTGTCCCGCCCGCCGGCGATGAGCACCACCGGCTGCTGCATGCCGCCCAAGGCGGAATAGACCGCCCCGACATTGGTGGCCTTGGAATCGTCGTAGTAGGTGA
>DASWIU010000338.1:0-6243 GCA_036397515.1 Desulfurivibrionaceae bacterium
GGCATCCGGGCGAAATTGGAAAATTCGCTGACCAGTTTTTTCAGCTCGTCAACCTGGTTGATAATGGTTTTGGTGCAGACATCAAAAACCTCCTGGTCCCCGGCCAACCGGTCAAGGTATCTCTTGCGGAGCCGTTGGGCGGAAAGTTGGATCGGGGTCAGGGGATTCTTCACCTCATGGGCGATCCGCCGCGCCACCTCTCGCCAGGCCGCCATCCGCTGCGCCTTTTCCAATTCGGTGAGGTTGTCAAACACCAGGACCACGCCAAGGGGCTGATTATTCTCGTCCGCCAGCCGGGTCACATTCACCCGCAGCGAAAAGGTTTCATCGCCCATTGTGAGGCGCAGCGGCCTTTCCAGGGAAGTTTTGCCGCTGCGGGAGAGCTCGACGAGAAACCCTTCCAGAATAGCCCGGTGCTCCGGCCGAAGCACCGCATGATACTCCTTGCCTTCAAAGGCCCTCCGGTCAATGCGGAGCAGCTCCTCGGCAAAGCGGTTGATCGTGGTGATCCGGCCCTGTTCATCCAGGGAGATGACCCCGGCCGCCACGCTCTGAAGAACGATCTCCATGTAGCGCCGCCGGGTCTCGGCATCGAGATTGCCCTGGCGCAAGGCACCATTGGCCTCTTCGAGCTGTCTCTTGCTGGCGGAGAGGTCGCTGGTCATCCGGTTGAAGGAATCGACCAGGGTCCCCATCTCGTCGCCCGAGGTCTTTTCCAGCACAAAATCCAGCTCCCCCTCGGCCACCCGCCGCGTCGCCTCGGCCAGCCTACCGATGGGCCCGGTCAGGCCGCCGGCCACATAAAAGGCGAACCAGATCGCGCAAAAGACGATCAACAGGGTGACGATCAGCAGCATGACCAACAGGGTGGTTTTGATCGGGGCCTTGAGGATCATCAGCTGCTTGTAGCCCTCATACCCGGCGGAGATGATCTGCATCCGCTTCACCCTCTCCAGGGGGATCAGCAATGAGACGATCAACGCCCCCTGCCGGGCCTCGGCTCCGCCGAGCCGCACCGAACTCACCCCGCGCACCAGCTCCCCTGCCGCCACCGGCTGGACGGTGGCCTGCTCCTGGTTGTCGGCCAGGGCATTGCGGATCAGATTCAGCGGAATCTCCGGCACCCCCTCGCCTGCGATCTCCGGCCGGTAAGCGCGGGCCACCACCTCCCTTTGCTCGGAGATCACCTCGATTCCGGCCAGGCCGTGGCTTTTGATAAACCCTTGCAGCACCGGGGTCAGATTTTCTCCGGCAAGATCCTCGTAGCGTTTCGATTCCAGACGTTCCGCGATAAGCCGGGCCTGGCGGTCAACCTGGTCCTGCGCCTCCTGATATGTATTCTTGGCAATGGAGATCGATTCCTCCAGGGACTGGGCGACATTGATATTGAACCAGTAATCCATGCTGGTGGAGACAAACTGCAGGGCGATGAAAAAAAGCAGGCCGGTGGGAAAAAAAGACATGGAGACAAAGGCGATCACCAGCTTGGAGCGCAGCTTGGTGCCCAGGAAACGGCGGCGCCGCTCAAAAACAAGCTGGGCCAGATTGCGGAGAACCAGGAAAACCATCAACAGCAGCAGGAGGACATTGAAGTTGATGAGCACGAAGATCAGGACATTGCCGCTGACCGGAAAGGGGACGGCGCCCATCTGCACAACCCTGGTTTCCAGATAGGTCAGCAGGGGGATCAGGACGAGGCAGGCAAGAATGATCAGGCGGATGCGTTTTTTGCGGCGCAGCCGGTCTTTCTTGAGGATCTCCTCTTGGGGTGCCTCCATGCTAAGCCGTCGCCGCAAGATAATCTTGCCCTCTGATTTGCAAAAACGGCATACGAAGCCGTAACGGAATAGTCCGACCATCAGCTTTCATTCTGTAACGGCTCCTAATAGCGGAACTCCACGTTGTACCACGCGGTTTCAAAATCCCAGAGGCTCCAGAAGGGAATCACATAGTGAAAATAAAGGGGCAGGGTTTTTTCCGCGAGCTTGGCCTTCACCTTGAGCAGATATCCCGCCTCGGGCAGCAGGGCCTTCAAGGGCGCGATCGGCGGCCCGTTGAGCTGGGCCATGGCTTTTTTCGCCTCGGCCAGCGATTTGGTGCGGAAGGTCTGGCCGGTCAGCTCCGAACGGACAATGCTGTACTCCTCTTTCAGGGTATCATAGCTCAAGGTATGGTCAAACTGCAGGGAGACAAGCTCCTGATTCAGCCAGGCTTTGCGTTTCCGCTCCAGCTTCACATAAAAATTAAAGGTCACCGGGATGCCGTTTTTGATCCCCTCTTCCATCTGTCGGGTAAAGGCATCGTTGACCGTCAGGAACAACAGCAGGTCCGTGCTGGAATTGGTGACAATCAGCTCCTCGATGGTCGCGTTCTGGGCAAGGGCGGACTGCCCGTTGCCGAAGAAAAGGGCCAGGGCGAGGAGAACGGGGGAAAAAACACGAAATGGTCGTTTACGGCTTAATATGCGCATAATCCCTTACATCGATGAAGAGGACGGGGTGCCAGGGGATGATTCCTGAATCTCGGAAGATGCATGCCCCTCTCTGACCTGCCATTTTTTCAGAACCAGACTCCTGGCCCTGTCCAGAAACGGGCCGAAGGTTGCGGCATCGCGGGCGCTTAAGGCCACCGCCTCATGCAGCCGCAACTGCTCGGCAACCACCTCCGGCGCCACCAGATCGATCTTGTTAAAAACCTTGAGGCAGGGAATACCCTCCAGCCCGAGCTCCCGCAGCAGTTCCTCCACCACCTGGATATGATCCTCGCAGCGCGGATTGCTGAGGTCGATGACATGCACGAGCACGTCCGCCTCGTGCAGCTCCTCCAGGGTCGCCTTGAAGGCCTTGAGCAGCTCCTCCGGAAGATGGCGGATAAAGCCCACCGTGTCCGTGATGATAACCTCCACATCCTCTGGAAAACGCAGCCTGCGACTTGTCGGGTCCAGGGTGGCGAACAGCTTGTCCTCCGCGACGATGGCGCTGTTGGTCAGGGTGTTGAGCAGGGTTGACTTCCCGGCATTGGTATAGCCCACCAGGGAGAGAACCGGCAAGTCCTTTTTGCGCCGCCGCGATCTTCGCTGCTCCCGCTCGCGGCCGACCTCCTTGAGTTTTTTACCCAGCTTGCCCAGCCGGTCGTTGATCCGGCGGCGGTCCACCTCCAGACGGGTCTCGCCGGGGCCGCGGCCGCCGATGCCGCCGGTGAGCCGGGACAGGGCATCGTCGCGGGTGGTCAATCGGGGCAGCATGTACTTGAGCTGGGCCATCTCGATCTGCAGTTTGCCTTCCCGGCTCAAGGCCCGGCGGGCAAAGATATCGAGGATCAGCTGGGTGCGGTCGATAACCCTCATTTCGGTGTGGTCGGTAATCGAGCGCACCTGGGAGGGGTTCAGCTCCTGATCAAAAATCAGGAGATTGGCATTGAGCCGCAGCGCGGTGAGCATGATCTCGCCGAGCTTGCCCTTGCCCAGGATCAGCCTGGGGTTGATCTTTTCCCGCCGCTGCACCACGGTGTCGAGGACGATCACTTCGGCGGAACGCGCCAACTCGCTGAGTTCGTCCATGGATTCCTGGGCCTTGGCCTTGGAAAGCGGGGTCACGCTGATCAAGATCGCCCGATCCCGGCCCGCATCGATTTCCCGCACCGGGCGGGCCTTGGCAAATTCATCCTCAAGGGCGGCAATGAGTTCGCGAAACTGGCCCTGCTGGGTGGGAATCTCCGGCGCAAGCAAGGCCCAATCGCGGCCCGCCACCGGCTGGGGCACCAGATGGGCGGAATGGAGCCAGATTGTCCCGCCCTGGTCCATGGTCACCACGGTCATCATATCCAGCCGCAGGAAGAGCAGATCCATGAGATCGTCTTCGCTGAGATCCTCGCCCGCAAGATGGGTATGCACGCAGCGCAACCCCTTGAGCCGCCCGCCCGAGGCCCGGAACTGCTTGAGGGCCGGGATCATGATGGAGCGGTGATCCCCGACCATGACCGCTTCGACCTGCCCGGAGCGGCTGAGCAAGACCCCCACCTGGCGGCCGAGTTCGAAGGCCGCCGTGCAGAGCTCTTTGGCCAGCTCCGGGCTGATGACCAGATCCGGGTTCACCCGGCGGCCGGCAATGCGCTCAAGCCCTTTCAGCTGGGCGGTTTTCAAGCCGCCGGTATTGCCGGTTATCATGCCGATGGCCGTGCCTCCGGAAAAAGCCTGGTCAAGTGATCCGCTCCCGCAGCAGCCGCCGGTCGCCGACCCGGATCGTCACCTTGATCTTATCAAAATACTCCAGCAGGGGGATGGAAAATTTTCTGGTCAGGCCGGTGAGATTTTTAAAGCGCGGCGCGTCGATCTCCCCTTCCTGCTTGATGAAGGCCACCAGCTGTTCCTGCAAGCCGTTCAAGGCCCGGGCCTGAAAATAAAGATCCTCGCTGATCTTGACCAGAACCTGCTCGCGGACCAGAAGATCCAGCACCTCGCGGACCAAGGGGGCGGAATACTTGGCAAACCGCTCCTGCACCTCCCGCAGGGTGGGCGGGGTCAGCCCGGCCTCGGTGTAGAAGGCCTCCATTTCCGCCCGAACACTCTGGGCATCCGCCTTAAGCGATACCTGATGGCCTGCCAGCCTGACCGTTGCTTCATCGACCACGATCGTCCCCTGCTTGCCCAGGGTATTGAGCAGCAGCTGAAAAAAGCGCTGATCCATCTCGCCATGCAGCCGGGAGCGCAGCTCCTCCCTGGAGAGCCCGGGCTTCATCGAATTGTCCCGGTGAAAATCAGCCAGAATCTTCGCAAGGGTTGCGCCCATGGCCTCGAAGATTTCCGCCGCGACCATGCGCTGCCGCTCCGAATCCACCATGATGATCTTCCGGCTGGAAATGGGGGTGTCCAGCAGCTTGCGGAAACGTTTGCCGAACTGGCCCATCTTCACGCAGAGCGCCTCGAAGGTGAGCCCGGCAACCCCGGCCTCCCTAAGGTGCAACAGCGAGATATCCTCGGCAGAACCCGCCTGGTACAGGGCAAAAACCTGACTGTTCGCCTCCTTGAAGCGGCGCCGCTTGGGCGGAGATCCGTTCCAGATCCCGCCGCCGCCGATGGTGGCCACGGGCGAATAGCTCCGCACCACATAGCGGTCCCCGGGCCAGGCGCCGAAGGGCTCCTCCAGCAGGATCTGCACGTTGGCCCGGCTGCCCGGGGCAAGCTCCTCGTCCTCCAGCAGGACGATGCGCGCAAAGATCTCGGCGGTGCCGATGTGCACCCGCACCCGGCTTCGGTTCTTCAACGGCTTGGCGTTCCCGGAGAGATAGAAAAAATCGGCATCCAGCAAGTAGGAGGGGGCCAGGGTGCCCGGGGTGGCGAGCATGTTGCCCCGGGCGATCATCTCGGTGTCCAGCCCCTGGATGTTGATGGCGGTGCGCTTGCCCGCCTCGACCAGCTCCACATCCTGGCCATGCACCTGGATGCCGCGGATCTTGGCGGTATGACCCTGGGGATAGACGGTGATGTCCTCGCCCACTGAAATCCTGCCCGAGATGGAGGTGCCGGTGACCACCACCCCGAACCCCTTCATGCTGAAAACCCGGTCCACGGGCAAGCGGAACGGGCCATGGGCCTCGGCAAACTCGCTGGTCCGCACCAGGGTGTCGAGCACCTGCCGGACCTCGTCCAGCCCCTCGCCGGTGGTGGAGGAAACCGCGACCATGGGTGCCTCTTCAAGAAAGCTGCCGGCCAGGAACTGGCGGACATCCTCCTGCACCAGGGCCAGCCACTCCGCATCCACCATGTCCTTCTTGGTGAGGATGACCAGCCCCCGCTTCACCCCGAGCAGGCGGCAGATCTCGAAATGCTCCCGGGTCTGGGGCATGATCCCCTCGTCCGCCGCGATGACAAAGGCGAGCAGATCGATGCCGGTGGCGCCGGCCACCATGTTTTTGACAAAGCGTTCGTGACCGGGCACGTCGATGATGCCCAGGCGATGGCCGCAGGGCAGATCAAGAAAGGCAAAACCGAGCTCGATGGTGATGCCGCGCTTCTTCTCCTCCTTGAGCCGGTCGGTGTCAATGCCGGTGAGGGCGCGGACCAGACTGGTCTTGCCGTGGTCCACATGCCCGGCCGTGCCGAGGACGATCTCCCGCATCTGCTACCAGTTCCCTTTGAGATATGGGTTGTTCCGGGCCTCGTCGCCCACGGTGGATTTGGCCCCGCCGTAGCCATGCCCCGGCCAAACCACGGTCTCGGCGGGCAGGGTCAGGATTTTGGTTTTG